>NZ_JAGTUI010000012.1:0-4863 GCF_018224585.1 Neisseria sp. Marseille-Q1983 | reverse complement strand
TCTGATGATTAACGGCAAAACTCATGGGCAGTGGACGAATTACGACATCGTTTCTGACCTGCTCACCCCCGCCGATGACTTTTCAGTCACGCTTGGCCGTCCGGTAGATGCAGTCCCGACTGCAGTAAAAGAAGGCGATAAAGTAGAAGTCCGTGTCGGTGGGGATACGGTATTAAGCGGCCGTATCGACCGTGTGCACACTACGACGGAGAAAGGCAATAAAACGCTGACCATTCAGGGTCGTGATGATGCCGGTATCCTGTTGGACTGTTCTGCACCGTTGTTTAATGCGCAGGACATGGATTTAAACCAAATTATTGAAAAAATCGTCAAGCCTTTGGGTTTGTCAAAAATCCGTATCGATGCAGCCAAAACCAATAAAACCCATAAAGTTCAAATCGAGCCCGGAAGCCGTGCATGGGATGCCTTGACACAATATGCCGAAGCCAACGGGGTATGGCCTTGGATGGAGCCTGACGGCACCTTGGTTGTCGGCGGTCCCGACTACACCGCCGCACCTGTTGCCGGGCTGATCTTGCGGGTCAGTGGCGACAATAACAATATCAAGCGTCTGGAAGTAAACCGCGATATGGCGGCACGGTACAGCGAAGTTACCGTGTTGGCGCAAAGCCACAGCGGCAAACACAACATCAAAGCCACCGCCAAAGACGAATCCGTCAAACTGCACCGCCCCCTAATCGTTACCGAGCCGGACATCGACAGTCAGGCTCAAGCGGAACGTAAAGCAAAGAAACGCTTGGCGGACAGCCGCTTGGAAGGCTTGACCATCACGGCAGTGGTACAGGGGCACCGAACCGATGACGGTACGTTGTGGCAACCGGGTCAGAGAATCAACGTATTGAGCGAACCGGACGGCATCGACTCAGTGTATTTCCTTATGGCGCGTACCTTTGTCGGAGGCAGAGGCCAAGGCACGGAAACTGTATTAACGCTTAAAGAAGACGGCGCGTGGGTATTGGATGCCGACCCGCCGAAGAAATCGGGCAAAACCAAAATGCCGTCTGAAAGCCGCAAAGCCAACGGCCAAATGCCAGTCAAGCCGAAGAAACGCCGTCAGGCTAAAAAGCCAAAACAGGAATTGCAGGTTATTTAAATGGATATTAAAACCATAGATAAGCGTATCAAACAGGCGTTTAACACTGTCCGGCAGGGCTTTCGCGGAAAGGTTGCCAGAGTCCAGGCAGGTGGCGGTGTGCAAAAAATTCAAGTCGAAGGCTTGGACGGCGAAACCGTGCAAGACTTGGAACACGCCGAAAACTTCGGCTTTACCAGCAATCCGCCCGCAGGCAGCGATTGCGTCGTCGTACCCTTGGGCGGCAAAACCAGCCACGGTATTATCGTTACCACGACAAACGGCGCGTACCGCATTACCGGTTTGTCTGATGGCGAAACGGCGGTTTACAACGCCGACGGTGCCAAGATGGTGTTAAAAAAGGGGCGTGTCATTGAGATCGACTGCGAAACGCTGAATATCAAAGCACCTGGCGGCGTAAATATTACTTCGGAAAAAGTTGAATGTTCTGCGGTATTAACCGCGCAAGGCCAAATCAACGGCAATGGAGGTATGGCCGTGCAAGGCGGTAGCGGTACGACATTTACCGGCAATGTGGATATGGTCGGCAATTTGAATACTACCGGCGCATTAACCAACAACGGTAAAGATGTCGGCAGTAATCACAAACATACTGAGACCAACGGTCCGGAAACCGGTGAAGTCATTTAAACCGCCTTTAAAGGCCGTCTGAAAATCCTTATCGGGTCTTTAGGCGGCTTTTTATATTTGTCTGACATCCATTCTCTCAAAGAAAGGGCGTCCATATCCGAAAATTCCGGTATGGACGCTTTACTTAATCCCGCCACCGGCGACTACTTATTAAACCAATCCGCTCAAGGGATCGAAAACGAAGTCTATGTGCGGCTGGTTACCCCGCTGGGCAGCCGCCTGCACGAATTGCGCCGCATGAAAGACCTGCCGCGCATGGCGGTGCTGGCCAAGCAGTATGCTGAGCAGGCCTTGCAACCTATTTTGGATACCCGCCGCGCCCGCCGCATCAATGTGGCTACCTCTTTGGCACGGCGCGGCTGGCTGCGGCTGGATATTGCGGCGGTGGATGCAAGCGGCCGGAATCTATCCTTAATCCATGAGGTGCGGCTGGCATGAAAACCAAAAACTTTGAGCAACTACGCAGCGACTACCTGCGCGATTTGAGCAACCAACAGCCTGCCGCCCACACCCACCCCGGCAGCGACAATTACGCCCGTGCCACCGCTTTGGCCGCACTGGCCGAGGGGCAATACCAGCATCAAGAGTGGATTTTGCGGCAGGTATTTGCCGATACGGCGGACACCGCCTATTTGGAGCGCCATTGCGCCATGTACCGCATTTGGCGCAAAGCGGCTGCCGCAGCGGCGGGCAGCATCCGCATCAGCGGCGCGCCCAATACCGTTCTGCCTGCCGGGCTGGTGGCCCAAGTGGGCGACATTGCCTATCAAACCGGTGCACCAGGTCAAACCGACGGTAGCGGTCAGGTATTGATTGCCTGCCACTGCCTGAGCGCTGGTGCCACCGGTAATCAGCCGGACAACACCCCGGCCAAGCTGCAAAGCCCGCCTGCCGGCATTGAGGCAGATGCCGTGCTCACCAGCATGGTGGGCGGCACCGATATCGAGAGCGATGCCGCGCTGTTAGACAGGCTGCTGTCGCGTTTACGCCAACCACCCGCCGGCGGCAACGCCTACGACTATTACCGCTGGGCAATGGACGTGCCAGGGGTGGAGGCGGCATTTGTGTATCCGCTGCGTCGCGGTTTGGGCACGGTGGATGTGGCCATCCTTACCGCTTCCGGTTTACCCTCTCCCGATGTGGAGCGGGCCGTGCAGCAGTATATCGACGAACGCCGCCCGGTTACCGCCAAAAACGTGCAGGTGGTGGCGCCGCAACGCGTGCCGCTCAATGTATCTGTGCGCGTATCGCTGGCCGACGGCTACACCCTGCCTGCGGTCAAGGAGGCTGCCGAGCGCGCCTTGTCAGCCTATTTCGCGACCATCAAGCCGGGCGACACCGTCTATAAAAGCCATATCGAAGCACTGATTAGCGATACCCCGGGCGTGCGCGACCGCGTGCTCGACAGTCCGTCCGCCAACCAAAACGCCGCCATCACCCCGCACATCCAATGGCTCGCCTTGGGCACGTTTGAGATGACCCTGTTATGACTTACGCTGATTTACTCCCACTCTACTATCCGCCCGTCAGCTACGACGTACGTGCCACCCGGCAGGCCGCCGAGCGGCAGGCGGAAGCCGCCATATTCGACGGCGTGCAAACGCAGTCGGCACAGGTGCAGGCTGCCGCCTACGCCCCCACTGCCGGCGGCGACATCACGCGCTGGGAGCGGCTGCTCGGCATCAATCCGCCGCAGCCCGACAACTACGCCCGCCGTGTAGCCGATGTGTTGGCTAAACTCAATGAGACCGGCGGCCTGAGCATCCCGTATTTCATCCGGCTGGCTGCCGCAGCCGGCTACACCATCACCATCAGCGAGCCGCAGCCCTTCCGCGCCGGTGTAAACCGCGCCGGCGACCGTCTCGCCCGCGAAGACATTATGTGGGTGTGGTGGGTGGACGTGTCCGCCCAATCACAAACCGTGTGGTGCTTCCGCGCCGGCTCCGGCACCGCCGGCAGCCGCTTGAGCCAATACAGCGACGCCGTGATCGAGAGCCTGTTCAACCGCCTCAAGCCCGCCCACACCGCTATCCGATTTACCTACCGATAAGGACTAAACCATGCACCCCATCGAAACCCCCGATAAGACCTTCCACGACGGCGACGGCGTGTCCGAATTGGGCACCATCCTGCCCGCGTGGTGGCTCAACCAAGTGCAATCCGAGCTGCTGGCCGTGCTGACTGCGGCCGGTATCCAGCCGGATAAGTCGCAGCCCAATCAATTACTGGCAGCACTGAATAAGCTGGCTGTAGTTACCATCGGCAACCAAGAAATCGGCGGCGACAAAACCTTTACCGGCCTCACCACCCTGAAAAAAGGCGCGATTGTGGCCGACAGCGTGGGCGACTTTAATGCCAACCAATACCTGCAAATCGGCGCAAACAACGTAAACGCTTATTTTTACAACAAGCGCAGCGGCAAATACCTGTCCATGCGCAACGACGGCGAACTACGCTATGACGGCAAACGCCTGCTCAATGTGGACGACCTCGCCGGCATGATACCCAGCGGCGCCGTGATGTACTTCGCCGGACAAACCGCCCCCGCAGGCTGGCTCAAAGCCAACGGCGCGGCCGTATCGCGCACCCTCTATGCCGCCCTCTTCCAAGCTGTCGGAACCACCTACGGCGCAGGCGACGGACGCACCACCTTCAATCTGCCCGATCTTCGCGGCGAATTCGTGCGCGGCTGGGACGACGGCCGCGGCATCGACAGCGGGCGTGCACTGGGCAGTGCGCAAGGCGATGCCATCCGGAATATTACCGGCAAAATTGACAGCGGAAAAAACAGCGCACTGCAACTGTTCGACTACATCGAGCCGACGGGCGCGTTTGGCGTGGAAAAATCATGGAAACAGTGGACAAGCGAAGGCAGCGGCGGAAATGACAATATTCCGCGCGCCATCACTTTCGACGCCTCCAGCGTCGTCCCAACCGCGTCCGAAAACCGCCCTCGCAACATCGCATTGTTGGCTTGTATCAAAATTTAAGGCCGTCTGAAAGGATAAATCATGAGCGAAAACCAATACCCGCCAACCAAGCCCGTCTGCCAGTTGGATGCCGCCAACCTCTACCTGCACCAAACCGTGGCCGACCTCGACCCGCTGGCCGCAGACGGC
>NZ_JAGTUI010000011.1:37224-59536 GCF_018224585.1 Neisseria sp. Marseille-Q1983 | reverse complement strand
ACACTGCCGTCACCAAATTGGGGCATTGGGCGATGTATGCCCTGATGCTCGCTGTTCCCGCCGCAGGCATTGCCCGTCAAATCGGCAATGGCGGAGAAATTCACGGCACGCTGGCATTTTCATTGCTGTTTTTGTCGCTGGGACATATTGGAATGGTTGCCTACCACCACATCAAAGGCGAATCCGTGCTGTCCCGAATGCTCGGAAAATCTTAATATCCTATACAAACAAGGAGCTACTGATATGAATACTCGTAAAAAAACCATCATCGCCGCTGTTACTGCTGCTGTTTTACTTTGTGTTGCAGGCTGCGTCGCCAAAGCGGAACAATGGCGCGCACAACGTAAAGCCATGCAGAACAGCGTTGTACTCATCAACACCTTTGAAGTGCCGCAGGGCAAAGAAGCCGAAACTTTGGCTGCTTGGCAGAAATCACGCGATTTCCTGAAAACCCAGCCGGGCTACATCGGTACACGTCTGCATCAAAATATTGACCCGAACGGCAAATACCATTTCGTCAATGTTGCCCATTGGCGCAGTGCGGAAGAATTTAAAGCCGCTACCGCCAAAATGCGTCAAGCCCTGCCGGACAACATGCCAGAAGGCGTAACTGCCAGCCCGAGTTTGTTTAAAGTGATTGAAAGTGATATGCCGCACGGCTTCGGCAGACGCGGTGGCAAGTGAGGCGAGTAAGCGGCGGAACCGCGCGCCGAAATAAAAGCAGCCTGCACTTTGAAAAACAAGGTGCAGGCTGCTTTTGGGCTTTCAGACGCCCTGAAACCGTGTGCGTAACCATGCCTGTTCTGTAACACCTTTAAGTCGCATGATTTTTCATTTCACCAACAACTGTCCTTGTCTCGCCAAATTCAAAGTAGCCAGCAACATAACCAAGCCGGAGCCTGTGGTGGCGAGGAAATAGCCTAACGCTGTTCGGCAATCAAATGGAAACCGTAACCCATCTTGCATTTTCTGAAAATTCAAGTACCTAGTATTAAGGCAAGGCAGGTAGTTTGTTGCAAGGTAAAAAACAAATGCTCTTGATTTTGAGTAGGGTTGTAAAAATATCTATTTAATTCACTATAAATTTAACATAATATACATTATGCGAACTAGCCGAAGAACCATTTTTTACGGCGGAAAAATCCCAGATTGTTCGGATAGACAAAATGCGCGCAATGGGCTTTGAAGTACGCACTTTTTACGCGTTCCCTGTCCCTTTATTCTTCATCGGCCTACATACGTCCCAGTTCCCTTTGCAGGGCTTGGATGTTTTGCTGCCTGTCCAACACATTGCTTTGTAATGTGTTTATTTCTTGGTGGTTGATGTTGCCGCCTTTTGCCAAACGTGCTTGCGATAACATTTTTTGGGCTTCGCTCAGGGCTTTGCGTTCGTTACTCAATTCTGCTTCGAGAATGGCGCGCCTGCTGTTGTTTACGGGTGCTTGTTGGGGCGGCGGCGTATTGGATTTTGCCGGTTTGGATACTGTTTTGACCGGGGTTTTATATTTGACGGCCGATCCGTTGTTTGACGGTGATGGTGCCGGTTCGGACGTTTGGGGCGGGATATAACGTTCGCTGCTGTAGTTGCCGATCGGGGGCAAATCGGTTGAGTGGCAGCTTTTAGACGGCTTGGTGGTGTAAACGGTTTCTCCGTTAATTGTGCAGGTATAGATTTTGGCCGCATTCGCGCCCAATGGGCTTAAAATCAGGGAAAGGTTAATTAGGATGAAGGGCAGTTTTGATTTCATAATGTGTTTGATACTCGGATGATGATTTGATTTTTAAGGTTTTTTTTTGGCGTTTTACGGGCTTTTCTTTCCGCTTGTTTCCTTTTGATTTTCTTTCGGGGCTTTGGCAGCCTGCCTGTTCTTTTTCCCGGCAGGTTTTTTGCTTTTCTTTTTGTTTTCCGTGTGTATTTGGGTTTCTTGACTGAGTTTTTTTATTTTCAGGCGGTATCCGCGCCTCCCTGATGGCTGCTGATTTTAGGCAAATCCACGCCGGTACACGATCCTGACGGGTCTGATGTATATACGCTTTTGCCATTTGAGCTGCAATTATATACGGAGGCTTGCGCCGCCGTACCGGCAAAGGACAGGAAGATGAAGGCGGCAAAAAGTCTGGTTTTCATACCGGTAAAGTAAAAAGGCGATGGTAAGGTGCGGATTATACCGTTCTTGGCAGGCAAATATAAGCACCCTGCCCGCGCTTCTTTATTGCCCGGCAAACTGTTTCTCGATTTCAGTTTCAATCCGCTCCAATTCTTCTTGGCAAGCCAGCCAAACCTCTTCGATTTGGGCAAGTTGTGTTTTGACTTTTGCCAGATCGGATAAAGTGTTCTGTAATTTTTCTTTGTTTGCTTCAAGGTAAGCGTCTTCTTGTGCCAAAAATGTTTCACAGGCCGTCTGAACGTCGGAAAGCTGCGCCATTTCTTTTTCGGCACGGTCGATTTTCTGCTGTATCGGCTTGCCGCATCGGGCTTTTTCTTGGCGGATTTGTGCTTCGATGCGCTTGGTGTCTTTGCGGCTTTGGCTTTGTGCGGAAGCGGCTGGTGCGGCTGCGGCGTTTTCCTGTGCCAAACGCCATTGGCGGTAGTCGTTCAAATCGCCGTCAAAGTTTTTCAGACGGCCTTTGTCGATCAGGAGGAAGCTGTCGGTCGTGGCTTCAAGCAGGCTGCGGTCGTGCGATACGACGATTAATGCGCCTTGGAAACTTTGCAGCGCGAGCGTCAGGGCGTGGCGCATATCCAAGTCCAGATGGTTGGTCGGCTCGTCAAGGAGCAGCAGGTTCGGCTTTTGCCAGATAATCATAGCAAGGGCGAGTCGGGCTTTTTCTCCGCCGGAAAAAGGTTCGGTTTTCTGCAACGCCATATCGCCGACAAAATTGAAGCCGCCGAGGAAATTCCGGATTTCTTGTTCGCGCACTTCGGGCGAAAGCTGCTGAATGTGCCAAACAGGGCTTTGGTCGGCGCGGATGGTATCGAGTTGGTGTTGGGCAAAATAACCGATATTGAGTTTTTCGGAACGGACGATGCTGCCGGAGAGCAAATCGATTTTGCCCGCCAAGGCTTTGATAAATGTAGATTTACCGCTGCCGTTGACACCCAATAAACCATAGCGCGCGCCGCTTTCCAGCGACAGGGTAATGTCGTGCAAAACAGTTTTGCCTTCGTAACCCAAATCTGCGTGTTCCAGCTTCAGCAAAGGATTGGGCAGATGCTCGGGATTGTAAAACTCAAAGGAAAACTCGCTGTCCAGATGCGCGGGAGCGATGCGTTCGAGCTTCGCCAACGCCTTCATACGGCTTTGCGCTTGAACGGCTTTGGTAGCTTTGGCTTTGAAGCGGTCGATAAAGGATTGCAGATGTTTGATTTGCGCCTGCTGTTTGACATAGGCGGCTTGTTGCTGCGCGAGACGCTGCGCGCGTTCATTTTGGTAAAAATCGTAATTGCCGCCGTATTGCGTGAGCTTTTGCTGCGACAATTCGATGGTTTGGGTGGTGGCCGCATTGAGGAAATCGCGGTCATGGGAAATGATGATTTGCGTGCAGGGTAAAGAAGCAAGGTGGTTTTCCAGCCACAATACGGTTTCCAAATCCAAGTGGTTGGTCGGTTCGTCAAGCAAGAGCAAATCGGCGCGGCAAATCAGGGCTTGCGCAAGATTCAGGCGCATACGCCAGCCGCCGGAAAAGGATTTGACGGGGCGGTTGTGTTCTTCTTGCGAAAAACCCAGCCCGTTCAACAATTTCGCTGCACGGGCCGGCGCGGTATAAGCGTCGATTTCTTCCAATTTGGCGTGATATTCCGCCTGTTTCATACCATCGTTTTCCGCCTCCGCCCGTGCCAATGCCGTCTGAAGGGTCTGTAACTCGGCATCGCCCTGCAAAACGTAATCCAAAGCGGAAATGTCTAAATCGGGCGTTTCTTGGGAAACGGAAGCGAGCCGCCAGTTTTTCGGAATCGAGACATCGCCGCCGTCTTGAGTGATTTCGCCCTTGATTAAGGCAAACAGGCTGGATTTGCCCGTCCCGTTTTTGCCGATCAAACCGACGCGCTGACCGGGATTGACGGTGGCTGAAGCCTTGTCGAGCAGGACTTTCAAACCGCGTTGCAGGGTGAGGTTTTTAATTTCAATCATAACGGAAACATCATCGGGCGGAAAAAGCCCGTATTTTACCTGAAAGAAAGTGCTGATGCCGTCTGAAATGGGAAATTTACGGTTGAAGCCACGCCCAGGCCCTGCGCCCTTCCGAGTGCAAAAAGGCCAATGTCCTGCATGCCGATTCGGTATTCATACATTCCACACCGATTCCGATTTGGGAAAAATCCGCCATGATTTTGGGATGGATAAACTTCTGTACCGCCCCAGTCCCGATAATCAATATTTCCGGATAGTCAACAGGTTCGATGTCGGACAACAGGTTTTCCGGAGTCAGGTCGGACAAGGTTCGGCATTGCGACAGGCAGACCGAATCCTTATGTACAAGCACGGGTTTATGGAAACTTTGACCTGCCAATCGGATTTCGCCCGCACCGCATTCATATTCCGCAAACTGTCCGTCTATCGGATTTTCTTCAAACAACATTTTTTTACCCCGTTGCCGCATCATCTACACCGAAAGGGGTGCAAAATCAGGCGAATTCATGTAGGATTGGCAGATTTCATCTGACCCGCCTGCCGATTTCAGACGGCATTTGATTCAAAGTGCGGCACAATTATATCGGCAGCGGATATTTTCGTCTTTCAATATTTACATTTCAGTCGGCTTACAAGGAGACACAATGAAGCCAGTAAACATCGGTCTTTTAGGTTTGGGTACGGTCGGCGGCGGTACGGCTGCCGTGTTGCGGGACAACGCGGAGGAAATTTCCCGCCGCTTGGGGCGCGAAATCCGTATTTCTGCCATGTGCGACTTAAGCGAAGAAAAAGCCCGCCAAATCTGCCCGTCCGCAGCCTTTGTCAAAGATCCGTTCGAACTGGTCGCACGTGAAGACGTCGATGTCGTCGTCGAATTGTTCGGCGGCACGGGCATTGCCAAAGATGCGGTGTTGAAAGCCATTGAAAACGGCAAACACATCGTTACCGCCAACAAAAAACTGCTCGCCGAATACGGCAACGAAATCTTCCCGCTGGCGGAAGAAAAAAACGTCATGGTGCAATTTGAAGCGGCAGTAGCGGGCGGTATCCCGATTATCAAAGCCCTGCGCGAAGGTTTGGCAGCAAACAGGATTAAATCCATCGCCGGCATCATCAACGGTACCAGCAACTTCATCCTCTCCGAAATGCGCGAAAAAGGCAGCGCGTTTGCCGACGTATTGAAAGAAGCACAGGCATTGGGCTACGCCGAGGCCGACCCCACCTTCGACATCGAAGGACATGACGCGGGCCATAAAATCACCATCATGAGCGCGCTGGCATTCGGCACGCCGATGAACTTCTCCGCCTGCTACCTCGAAGGCATCAGCAAACTCGACAGCCGCGACATCAAATACGCCGAAGAACTCGGCTACCGCATCAAACTTTTGGGCATCACCCGCAAAACCGGCAAAGGCATCGAATTGCGCGTCCACCCTACCCTGATTCCCGAAAGCCGCCTCTTGGCAAACGTCAACGGCGTGATGAACGCCGTGCGCGTCAATGCCGATATGGTCGGCGAAACCTTATATTACGGCGCGGGCGCGGGCGCATTGCCGACCGCTTCCGCCGTAGTCGCCGACATCATCGACATCGCACGCCTGATCGAAGCCGATACAGGCCACCGCGTACCGCATCTGGCGTTCCAACCCGCGCAAGTCCAAGCGCAAACCATCCTGCCTATGGACGAAATCACCAGCAGCTACTACCTGCGTGTCCAAGCCAAAGACGAACCGGGCACGCTGGGGCAAATCGCCGCGCTTTTGGCACAAGAAAACGTGTCTATCGAAGCCTTAATCCAAAAAGGCGTGATTGACCAAACTACCGCCGAAATCGTGATTCTGACCCACAGCACGGTCGAGAAAAACATCAAGCGCGCGATTGCCGCCATCGAAGCATTAAGCTGCGTAGAAAAACCGATCACTATGATCCGCATGGAAAGCCTGCATGACTGAGCAGAAAAACGAAATGCCGACGGAAGAGCAGGCTGCGGCGCGTAAAAAAGCGAAAGCCAAAATCCGCACCATCCGCATTTGGGCGTGGGTCATTTTGGCGTTGCTCGCTTCAACCGCCCTGCTCTCCCAATGCGCGATGTCCAAACCGCAGGCAAAGCAGAAAATTATTGAATCCTGCGTAAAAAACATTCCGTTTGCCGAAAAATGGCAGAACGATTTGAAAGCGCGCGGCTTGGATGCGGACAATACCCGCCTTGCCACCGATTACTGCAAATGTATGTGGGAGCAGCCTTTGGACAGGTTGAGCGAGAAACAGGTCAGCTCCTTCGGCAAACTCGGTGCACAAGAACAGCTTGACCTGCTCGGCGGCGCAAATGCCTTTGAAACGCGAGACAAACAATGTGTCGCGGATTTGAAAGCTGATTGAACCGCCGAACCGGAATGCCGTCTGAACGCGGGAAAAGCGTTTCAGACGGCATTTTTTCAAACTGACCAACAGGACAAACAAAAAGCCGATTCTTCAAGGAATCGGCTTTTTACTGAAAAACAGTTTACAGTGCATCTTTCAATGCTTTACCTGCACGGAATTTAGGCGTTTTGGCGGCGGCAATGGTCAGAGGCTCGCCGGTTTTGGGGTTGCGGCCTTGGCGTTCTGCACGTTCGCCGACGTAGAAAGTACCGAAACCGACCAAAGTAACGGTGTCGCCTTGTTTCAGGGCGTTGGTTACTGCATTGGTAGTGGCATCCAAAGCTTTTTGTGCAGCGGCTTTGGAAATGCCGGCTTCTTGAGCAATCGCTTCGATCAATTCAGACTTGTTCACAATCAGTCCCTTCCTGTCTTAAAAAATGATGAAATGCCCGAATATTCGGGGTTTGTACTGCTTGAGTAACTTTCGCTTTATAGCAATTCTGAAATTGCCGTGTCAAGAAAAAAATACGGAATCGCCCTATTTTACAGGCTTTCAGGACGAAACCGCATTTTTACAACACATTTCCTGCGTTTCAATGTTTGATTGCCCTGCTGCGGGGTTTCGGTTTTGAAGCGGGTTCCGCCGCCGCTTCCGCGGCAGAAGGTTCTGCCCAAGGCTCAGGCCGGCTTTCCAAACCCAAAGCCAATACCTCGTCTATCCATTTGACCGGATGGATGGTCAGGCCGGTTTTAACGTTTTCAGGGATTTCTTCCAAGTCTTTAACATTGTCTTTCGGAATTAAAACGTGTTTGATGCCGCCGCGAAGCGCAGCCAACAGTTTTTCCTTCAGACCGCCGATCGGCAGGACTTCGCCGCGCAGGGTGATTTCGCCCGTCATGGCAACATCCGCACGCACAGGGATTTTGGTGAATGCGGACACCATCGCCAAAGTCATGGCAATGCCCGCACTCGGACCGTCTTTCGGGGTCGCACCTTCGGGAACGTGAACATGGATGTCTTTTTTCTCGTAAAAATCAGGAGCCAAACCCACTGATTCTGCACGGGAACGGACAACCGACCATGCTGCGGACACGGATTCCTTCATCACATCGCCCAACTGGCCGGTACACTGGATCACGCCTTTACCCGGTAATGCCACGGCTTCGACAGTCAGCAATTCACCGCCGACTTCCGTCCACGCCAAACCGGTTACTTGTCCGATACGGTTTTCGCTTTCGGCAACGCCGTAATCGAAGCGGCGCACACCCAAGTAGTCATGCAGATTTTTCTCGTTGACTTTAACCGCTTTAGGTTTGACCTTACTTGCTTTTTTGATTTCAGACGACCTTCTCTTGTCTTGTTCCAAAGTAAGCTGCATGACGACTTTGCGGCAGATTTTGGCAATTTCGCGGTCGAGCGAACGCACACCCGCCTCACGGGTGTAGTAACGGATAATATCGCGCACCGCGCTTTCTTCGATTGCCAACTCCCCTTCTTTCACGCCGTTGCGCTTCATTTGCTTCGGCACGAGATACTGCATCGCAATATTGATTTTCTCGTCTTCCGTATAGCCGGACAAACGGATGATTTCCATACGGTCGAGCAACGGAGTCGGAATATTCAGACTATTGGATGTGGCGATAAACATCACATCACTCAAATCGTAATCCACTTCCGCATAATGATCGGCAAACTTGTTGTTTTGTTCGGGATCGAGCACTTCGAGCAACGCGCTGGCGGGATCGCCTCGGAAGTCGTTACCCAATTTGTCGATTTCGTCGAGCAGGAACAAGGGATTTTTTACGCCGGCTTTTGCCATATTCTGCAGAATCTTACCGGGCATGGAGCCGATATAGGTGCGGCGGTGTCCCCGGATTTCGCTTTCGTCGCGCACGCCGCCCAAGGCCATGCGGACATATTTCCGCCCCGTTGCTTTGGCGATGGATTCGCCCAAAGAGGTTTTACCCACGCCAGGAGGGCCGACCAGGCACAGAATCGGGCCTTTGAGTTTGTCCATACGTTTTTGGACGGCGAGGTATTCCAAAATCCGTTCTTTGACTTTTTCCAGGCCGTAGTGGTCGGCATCCAGCACCAGTCCGGCTTTGGCGATGTCTTTGCTGACGCGGGATTTTTTCTTCCACGGCAGTTCGAGCAGGGTATCGATGTAGTTGCGTACGACGGTGGATTCGGCAGACATCGGCGGCATCATTTTGAGTTTTTTCAGTTCGGACAGGCATTTTTCTTCCGCTTCTTTGCTCATCCCCGCCTTTTTGATGCCTGCTTCCAAGGCATCCAGTTCGCCGTTTTCGTCTTCTTCGCCCAATTCTTTGTGTATCGCTTTAATCTGTTCGTTCAGATAATATTCGCGCTGGGATTTTTCCATTTGGCGTTTGACGCGTCCGCGTATGCGTTTTTCGGCCTGCATAATGTCGAGTTCGGATTCCAGCTGTGCCAGCAGGAATTCCATCCGTTTGCCGATTTCGGGAATTTCCAAAATCTGTTGGCGTTGCGCCAGTTTCAACTGCAAATGCGCTGCGACCGTATCGGTTAGCCGGCTGTTTTCGGCAATGCCGTTGATGCTGCCGATGATTTCGGCGGGGATTTTTTTATTGAGTTTGGCGTATTGTTCAAACTGCGCCAACAGGGTGCGGCGCACGGCTTCGAGGTCGGTATTGCCGCCCGTGTCTTCTTCCACGACCGCCTCTATATGGGAAACGAACAGCCCGCCCGTGTCTTCAATGGTCAGAACACGTCCGCGATACAGCCCTTCGACCAGCACTTTTACCGTGCCGTCGGGCAGTTTCAACACTTGCAGGACTTGTGCGACGGTACCGGTCTGATACAGGTCGGCGGCAACCGGTTCTTCTACCGCCGCATCGGTTTGCGCCAATAGGAAAACCGGTTCCTCGCGGGTAATGGCGTTTTCCAGTGCGGCGATGGATTTCGGTCTGCCGACGAATAGCGGCAGAACCATATGCGGGTAAACGACGACATCCCGCAAAGGAAGGGTTGCCAAGGCGGCATATTCCTCAAAATGCTTTTCTTTTTGTGTCATGGATACTCTCTTGTGTCTGACAGAATACGGATTGCCGCGTAAATTGGGGTTGAAAGCATTATTTCAAGCATACGCGGTTTATTTATGGAGTTTGATGCAATGCCGTCTGAAACATTCCGGCTTCAGACGGCATGGGCTTGGAAAGACAAGGCGGGAACAAAAAACAGTTCTGTGTTGCCGCTCCTTGCTGTACCATCCGTATGGTTTACGGTTCTGCCGCCCTATTTTCAAAACATGACGCAGGTATTCCATGTCTTCTTTTATTTTTCCCGATAACGGGTTCGAATGGCGCAACGAAAGTCTGCAAAAGCCGCCCAAAGGTTGGCATTATGTCCGCGAAAGCGGCGCAGACGGCATTTTGAAGGCTGCCTATCAAAATATTGCAACTGTCTGGCAGGGCGATTTCCACAATGCCAAACAGGTGCTTTCTGCAATGAAGAAGAGGGTTCGCAAACCTGCCGCCGTCCGTTCCGATGCGGACATCGCCGCCCTTTTCCACGCCCACCGTATGAAGCAGGCGCAGCAGAGCCGTATTCTGAATATGCTTGCCGTTGAAATCCGCCCCGGTTTTGTGTTGGACAACAAACGCGCGCCCGATATACGCGCCGCCCTGCTCGACGTGTACGAAGAAGCGGACGGCAAACCGTTTTTCCTGCCGCTCAATCTGCTGCTGGGGTTTATGGGTGCGCACGAGTGGCATAAGAAAGGGGTTGTCGTTCCGCAGCTGGGCGGCAGTATACACGTTCCTTTCGGCGTATTCTCGCCGTTGCGCGGGGAATACCTCGACCTGCTTGCCCATGCGCCGTCAACGGGTTTTCAGACGGCATTCGATATCGGGACGGGCTCGGGCGTGCTTGCCGCCATTTTGGCAAAACAGGGCATTCCTTCCGTCATCGGCACAGATACCAATCCGAAAGCCGTCTCCTGCGCCCGTGCCAATATTGCCCGTTTGGGCTTTGAAAAACAGGTTGAAATCCGCGAAACCGATCTGTTTCCCGAAGGGTTTGCCGATTTAATCATCTGCAATCCGCCCTGGCTTCCCGCCAAGCCGACTTCCGCCGTCGAATCCGCGTTATACGACCCCGAATCTGCGATGCTGGCTGCGTTTTTGCGGGATGCGCCGAAACATCTGAATCCCGACGGAGAAATCCGTCTGATTATTTCCGACCTCGCCGTGCATTTGGGGCTGCGCCCTGCCGACTTTTTGGAAAAGGCATTTATCCGGGCGGGTTTGCGCGTTGCCGATATTATGAAAACCAAACCGGTTCACAAAAAAGCTGCCGATCCGGACAATCCGCTGGCTTTTGCCCGAAACAGGGAAACTACTTTCCTGTACCGTTTGAAAAAGGCATAACAAAACGGCTGCCCGTTAAAGCAGCCGTTTTTCATGCAGATTTGTACGATGCCGTCAGAAAATGTATTCCAACTGGCCGCGCACCACGTCGACATTTTGTCTGACGTTGCCCGCCGTCGGCGTAACCTGTTTGCCGTTCAGGTAGAAGCCCTTAATCCGCCAGTTTTTCCAAGGAATGTAGGTCAGACCGAGCTGTACGCCCTGAACGTTTTTGCTGTAATCCTCAGCCGAAGACACGCCGGACAGCGAACCGACTTTGCGGTAGTTGGCGAATACGTCGTAAGACTGCGGTTTTTTGGTGTCGGCAAGTTTGTAGTGCAATTCGGTAAACACGCCGTAATTGGCGATTTTGCCTCCCGCATCGTGATAGGCTTTCAGATTGGATTTGCTGACTGCCGCCATCCAGCGGATATTGTCGTTCAGTTTCACGTCCGTACCGATTTCGCCAAATACGACATCATGTTCCGCGTTTCCGTGTTTGACTTTGTCCATATAGCTGACGGTTGCGCCGACATTGATGCGTTCGCTGACAGGCAAAGTTGCCTGGGCGGAGGCGAAATGCCTGCGGTGTCCGCCTATGCCCCATACGTTGTCGTTAAGATTGCCGGTTCTGCGTCCGAGTGTAATTTTCGCCGGCAGCGAGGTGTTGTCGAAAAACAGTTCGGCACCGGTAACTTCCGTATCCCAAACCCTGCCGTAAGAGGAGAATGCGCCAAATTTGCCGATACGCGCCTTCAGATTGGGCGTAAGGCTGCCTTCTGCATAGAGTTTGTTCATCGGCACATCGTGTTTGCCGTTGAATTTGCCTGTTTCCAGATTGATGTTCGGCTCGATTTGGACGACCGCCTTCCAATCTTTATAGAGTTTGGCACGCAGCCACAATTCGGTATTGAAGTCGGCGTTGGTGTTTTCGCCGGTCGGATAGGAGCCGCTGTTGCTTGCCGCCGTATCTTTGCCGTCCACGCGCACGCGGAAACTGCCGTTGAGTGTCAGCCTGTCGCCGAACAGACTGATTTTGTCGTCGTCTTTGCTGATGATGCTGCCCGAGTTGACGTAATCGCCTGTGGTCGAAAGGGCTGCCGCATCGCGACCGCCGTCGATACCCGATGCCGACACGGGAAGGGAAACCAGCATTGCCATGCCGGTTAGAAGCGTGGGTTTCAATAAGTCCATACTGTCTCCGATAAAAGAGGAAAAACATCGGTAATTGTTGTATTTTGTGCAGACCTATCGTATGGAATGCCATCCGTCGGGTCAAGAAAATATTGACGGTTTTTAACGTTTTTTATCGGGATTTGATGTGTGTCAATCTTGGAAAAACACACGTTTGAGCATACTGCCCAATGCCGTCTGACGCGTTTTGACGGTGGCGGCAGCTTGCCGGAAGGCTTCTTCCCCGCCGAAGAATACGAACTTCTCTCTCGCGCGGGTAATGGCGGTATATAACAGCTCCTTACTCAATCCGGACAATGCATCGTTCCCTTCGTCCGAAGGTGCGGCGGAAGGCGGCAGCAGCCAGACTTCCCGATATTCCGAACCTTGGCTTTTGTGGACGGTCATGGCGAATGCGGGTTCAAATTCGGGCAGACAGCTTACCGCTACCTTTTTAAATCCGTCCGCATCGGGAAAATAGGCGGACAGGCTGCCCGGCCTTTGGACGTCATCCATAATCAGTCCGACGTCTCCGTTGAACAGTTCAAGCGCGTAGTCGTTTTGCCTGATCATAATCGGCTCTCCGGCGAAATAGGCCTGATGTTCGGGTATGTTCCTTTTACGGCGCACATGGCTGCAATAAGCTTCGTTGAAATCTTCCGCATCCTGCCGCCAAGCCGCGAGGACGACGATATCCGAGATGCCCGCATAGGCGGATTCGATGTTGCCTTCGTCTACCGCCTGCCAATAGGCTTTGTGAGTCCGGTACAACCTTTCGACCTGAGCGTTCAGACGGCATTCCGAATGTTCCAGTTCGTCCGGAAACCGGTCAAACAATGCCCACGCCCCCTCATCGCCCGATACGGCGGCACGGGCAAGGCAGCCGATGCCGCTGTTGTCGCCGAAGCGGTGGCTGAACGACAGATGGGCGGTGTTTTGCGCCAACACGGGCGGATTTGCGCTGACGCTGAAACCGTGTTCCGGAAGGAAGCCGGCCAGCCTTTGGTGCGTTTCTCCGTCCAAAACGGTTTTTTGTGACAAAACGGACAGCACCGCCCCTATTCCGACGGACGGGAGCTGGTTTTCATCGCCCAGCAGAATCACGCGCGCGCCGGTTTTGACCGCTTTTAAAAGTTGCAGCATCAATGCCGTATCCAGCATAGAGGCTTCATCGATAACCAATACGTCAAACGGCAGCGGACGGATATGGTCGAACGCCGCCTGCATTTTGGGCGGGCGCAGCTTCAGCAGTCGGTGGACGGTTTGCCCTTCCAGTTTGAGCAAATGGCGGCGGACGGTCTCCGGCGCGTCAAAACCGTTGATTGCACGGTGCAGCGCGCGCGCCATATGTGCCGCCGCTTTGCCCGTCGGTGCGGCAAGCGCGATGTTGGGAAGATTTTCGTCTTCACCGCAAATCAGCGCCAGCAGTTTGGCAACCGTTGTCGTTTTGCCCGTTCCCGGCCCGCCAGTAATCACCATAAAAGACTGCAACAGTGCCAAGGCGGCGGCATCGCGCTGCCCTTCGCTGCCCGCGCCTTGAAACCATTTTGCGAGGTTTTGCCGCGCGCCTGCCGCGTCAGGGGCGGATGTGCCGGCTGCCGCCAAGCGTTTTATCTCGGCAGCCAAATCGTATTCCAACTGCCACATCCTGCCCAAAAACAGCCTTCTGCCTTCCAAAATCAAAGGCGCGGCGGATGTTCCGACCACGGGTGCGAGTGCCGGCAGCGCGCCAGCCTCGCCACTGCTCAAACGGATAAACGAATGACCGTTCTGCAATGCCTGAAACAGGCGTTCGGTACAGTTTGCAAGCACTTCGCTGCCTGAACCCGCATAGCGTTCCAAAAAACGGATTGCCGCCCTTGCCGCCGCTTGGGCAAATTCATCTGTCTGCCGTTCCATCGTATTCCTTGTCGAAATGCCGTCTGAAGGCGCGGGGCTTCAGACGGCGCGGTGTTGTTTCGGATGTTTAGGCGTTTGCGCCCTGCTTGGTGTGCAGGCTGCCGTCCTTCATAACCATCACGCGCTCGAAGCGGCCGGCGAGTTCGTCGTCGTGCGTTACGACCACCAGCCCCGTTCCCAATTCTGTTTTCAGTTCCAGCATCATATCCAAAACATTCCTGGCGTTCGCACGGTCGAGATTGCCGGTCGGTTCGTCGGCAAGCAGGCATTTGGGTTGGGTGACCAGGGCGCGTGCAATGGCGGCACGCTGCCGCTCACCGCCTGAAAGTTCGCCCGCGCGGTGCGTCGAACGCTGTTTCAGTCCGACCTTGTCGAGCATCGACATTGCCGTTTCTGCCGCCTCTTCACGGCTTTTTTTGCCGATCAGAAGCGGCATCATCACGTTTTCCAGTGCCGAAAATTCAGGCAGAAGATGGTGGAACTGGTACACGAAACCGAGATGGCGGTTGCGCAGGATGCCCAGTTGTCGCTGGCTTAATGTACGCAAATCCTCGCCCATCAGCAGCACCCTGCCTTCAGACGGCATATCCAGCCCGCCCAAAATATGCAGCAGCGTCGATTTGCCGCTGCCCGAAGAACCGATGATGCCGGTGCTTTCCCCCGCGCGGATTTCCAAATCCAAGCCGTGCAGCACCGGAACGTCCAAACCGCCGTCCCGATAGCGTTTGCCCACGCCTTCGCATTTCAAAATCAACTCACTCATAACGCAAAGCCTCCGCCGGTTGGGTTTTTGACGCGCGCCAGCTCGGGTAGAGCGTGGCAACGAAAGACAGTCCCAAAGAAATGCAGGCAATCAGGGCAACGTCGCCCATATCGACATCACTGGGCAGGTAGTCGATAAAATAAACCTGAGAATTGATGAGGTGGACACCGAGCAGGTTTTCAAAAAACGCCACGACCCTGCCGACATTCCAACCCAAAAGCACGCCGCAGACCACCCCCGCCAGCGTGCCGAAAAAGCCTGAAAACGCGCCCTGCACCATAAAAATCTTCATCACGCCAGCAGGAGAAAGACCCAAAGTGCGCAAAATGGCGATGTCCGCCTGCTTTTCCGTAACAGCCATCACTAACGAAGAGACAAGGTTGAACGCCGCCACGGCGATAATCAGCGTCAGGATGATGAACATCATCCGTTTTTCCAACTCGACCGCCTCAAAATAGCTTCGGTTGCTGAACGTCCAATCACGTACCCAAACCGTATCCCTTTGCGCCTCTGGAATCAGCTTTGCCGTCAAGGCGGGGGCGTTTTGCGGGTCGGCGAGTTTCAGCCGCAGCCCCGCAACTTCCTTATCCAAGCGGTACAGTACGCGCGCGTCTTGGATATGCGTTATCGCCAATGAGTTGTCCACTTCGTAAACGCCCGTCTTAACCAGACCGACCACGGTAAACTGTTTCAACCTCGGTACGACTCCGGCGGGGGTAACGTTACCCTCCGGCGTGATGACAGTAACTTTATTGCCGACTTCTGCCCCCAAAGCCTCCGCCAAACCGACACCGAGGATAATGTCAAACTCGCCCGGAATCAGGTCTTCAAACTTGCCTGTCGGCATTTTGTCGCCGTATTCCACCACTTTGCGCTCTTCAGACGGCAAAATGCCGCGCATCTGCACGCCCCTGATTTCGCCCGCGTTTGCCAGCAGAGCCTGATTGGAAACATAGGGCGCGGCAGCCAAAATACCTTTGCGGTTTTCGGTAAACCGAAGCAGGTTGCGCCAATCTGTATCCGTATTGTCGATATAGCCGATTTCGGCGTGCGGCGCGACATTCAGGAGCTGCCCGCGTATTTCTTTCTGAAAGCCGTTCATAACCGACAAGACGACAATCAGCGCGGTTACGCCCAAGGCGATTCCGGCAATCGAAACCATCGTGATAAACGACATAAAGCCGTTGCGCTTTTTCGCCCTGAGATACCTCAAGCCTATCCAAGCCTCTAGAGAAAACATAACGCTACCTTAAAAATGTCTGCAAACGTGCCGCCCCGGACGGCGGTTTGGGGGCGGCGGCAAAAGTTTATTGTACCGTAAAACCCCGACAGCGTCCGAACGGCAGGCTGTGCAAATAAAGACGCGGGATGTGGCAAATTCGGAAAAACAGGGCGGAAAACTTGCACAACGTGCCGAACTGCCCTATCCTTTCCTTCAGAAAAACCGTTTCTTGAGGAAAACAATGAATATCCGAACTGCTTTTGCTTTGTGCGCCATCGCCTTATCCGCCGCTGCGGCTGCCTACGCCAAAGAAATCAAAATCGATGCCAACAACACGCCTTATTCCGAAGCCGACGCGCAAAAGCTGGCGGCAACGGCAGTCGGTATGGGTGTTAAGGAACCCGTCAGCCTGAACGGCGGCAGCGGCAGCATTACCGTTTCCGGCAGCAGCGCGACGCAGTGCGTGTTCAAAGTCGGCAACGGAGGCGCATTGCAGATTCAAGGGCTCAACTGCAAGTAAACCACCCGGAAAAATGCCGTCTGAAGGCTTCAGACGGCATTTTGCATTGGCGGCGTTACGCCCCGCCTTCTTTAATCAGCCGCCGTTCGTACACCGCCTGCGCCAGCGTTCCCGCATCGACATATTCCAATTCGCCGCCCAAGGGGATGCCCTGCGACAGCCTGCTGACTTTGTAAGGCAGGTTTTTGAAAAACTCGGACAGGACATACGCCGTCGCATTGCCCTCTGCGGTAAAGGCGGTTGCGATAATGATTTCTTCAACCTCCCCGCCGCCCATCCGCTGCGCCAGCCTGTCCAATGCGATGGCGGATACGTCCATTCCCAGTGCCGTATTGATTTGCCCCATCAGGACGAAATACAGCCCGTCGTGGCAATTTGCCGCTTCCATATTCGACACGTCGGCAGGCATATGCACCACCATCAGCCGCCGCCCGTCGCGTGTTTCATCGGCACAAATATCGCACAATCCGCCTTCGCAAAACGTGTTGCACCTCGCGCAATGATCGACCTGCTTCAATGCCGTCTGCAAGGCATCCACCAGCTCTTCAGCCTCTTTGCGCTTGTGCTGCAACAGATGGTACGCCATCCGCTGTGCCGATTTCGGCCCGACGTTGGGTAAAACCTTCAGCGCGTCGATCAATCCTTGGAAGGCATCTTGTTTTTTGTGGCTCATCATATTCCGCCGTATGGGAAAACGGCCGGAATATTCCGACCGTTATTTTGTCAACAAAAGTGTCAATTACTGACCGTCGCCGTTGTCGACCGATTGCGCTCCTTTGGTCTGTTTGATTTTACCGTTGAAATAACGTATCAACAAGTCGAAAGTATTGGCAGACTGCTGTTGCGCCAAAGCCTGTTTTGCAAGCGGGATGCGCGCGGTGGCATCATCGGGTGGCGTGACTGCCTGCACCTCGACAATCACGGGTGCCGGCAGACCGGTCAGCCTGACGTAGGCGGGTTTGCCGTTTGCCGGTTTTGCTTTCAGCAGTTCCGCATAAGCCTCGGGCGGCATGGACTGCCTTGCCTGCTGCGCGCCCAAAACGGACACTTCCGACCATTTCACGTCAACAGCCTTGCCGCCGTTCAGTTGGGTAAGCACTTCTTTTGCCTTGTTTTCGGCAAGTTTGGCGGCTTCGGTACGGATATAAGCCTGACGCACCGCATCTTTGGCTTCGGCAAACGGCAGGGTTTTCTCTTCGCGGACTTCTTTGGCACGGACGACCCACGCGGTTTCGCTGTTGATGGTCAGCACTTCGGAATTGTGTTTTTTCTTCAATACGTCGTCGCTGAAAACGGCATTGATTAGGTTTTCGGGCATGCCGGACATTTGCGCGTCCTGCCTGCTCAGCCAAGTTTCTTGGGTTTCCACTTTCAAACCGCTGTTTTTGGCGGCTTCGTCAAGCGATGAAGGATGGTTGAACGCGTCATCGCCCAGCTTTTCTTTTGCCTTGTTGAAGTCGGAAACCGCCTTTTTCATTTTCAATTCGTTTTCGACGGCGGCTTTTTCCTGCTCGAAAGAAGGTTTGGCTTCATTTGCCGGCAAACGCGCCACGCGCTCTTCAAATGCATTTTTCACTTCCGTTTCACTGACGGTCTGCTTGTCTGCAAAATCCTTCAGATTCAAGGCGACATATTCCAATTTGACCGCCTGCGGCAGCAGATAGTCTTTTTTGTTCGCATTATAAAATTTCTGCAAATCGGCTTCAGACACTTTGACTTGGGCGATGAACTCGTCGGGGTTGAAAGTGTGCGAACGGATGGTGCGGTTGACCTGCGTCAGCCTGATCAGCTGTTCCGCCTGCGCGTCGCCGACCAATACGCCGTTTTGGACGAGGTTTACCAAATTCTGTAAGGCAAACTGATCGCGGATTTCTTCGACAAACTGGTCTTCAGACATATGGCGTTGCGACAGGTATTGGCTCAAAAGCGCGTGACTGAACTTGCCGTTTGCGTCGTGGAAATTGGGATCGTCCACAATCATCTGCTTGATTTGTTCGGAAGAAACCGAGATGCCCATCAGCTTCGCGCCCTGTTTCAGGTAGGCGCGTTGCAGCAGGGATTGGAACACCGCGTCGCGCGAAGGGCTGCCGCCGTCCGCCTGCTCGTTCTGCATAGCGTTGTTGATGGAGTGGTCGCTGATTTTTTCGTCGCCCACTTGGACGATGTAGTCGGCACCCGGATGGGATACCGTGCTGACCCCGAAGCCGACGAAGGTTAATGCAATCAGCCCCAAAAGGACTTGGGCGGGTGTTCTGTATTTTTCGATGGAATGGAACATATTTTCAGATTGGGAATGGGAAATTCAAGTCGGGTATTGTAACGGTTTTTATCCCTGTCTGCACGGGGCTTGCCGGTTGAAGATGCCGTCGTAGGTTTCTTCGCTGAAGCCAACGTAAACCCTGCCTTTGAATTCCAATACGGGACGCTTTATCAGGCTCGGCATTTCGGACATCAGTTTGACGGCCTCCGCTGTCGAGGACAGGGCTTTTTGCTGTGTTTCGGCATCGAGTTTGCGCCAGCTTGTCCCGCGTTTGTTGAGCAGGGTTGCCAAAGGCACTTGTTCCAGCCACGAGCAGATTTCCGCTTCGGAAGGCGCCTGTTTTTTAAAATCCCGAAATTCAAATTCCATACCATATTCGGCAAGCCTGTTTTTGGCTTTTTTGACTGTATCGCAATTTGGAATGCCGTGAAGGATTATCATTTGGAAACCTTTTGCCTGAAATAATAAAACCGATATTTTACTATAAGTGTCTGAAAATTTGCCCGTCTGTTTCAGACGGCAAGGGGATTATGTTACAATCTGAAAATTCGACAAATTTAATCTCTTGTTCAATATAAGGTTTTACCCATAATGATTTCTACCAACGGCATTACCATGCAGTTCGGCGCGAAGCCTCTGTTTGAAAACGTATCCGTAAAATTCGGCGAAGGCAACCGCTACGGCTTGATCGGCGCGAACGGTTCGGGCAAATCCACCTTCATGAAAATCCTCGGCGGCGATTTGGAACAGACTGCGGGCGAAGTCGCGATTGAAAACGGCGTGCGTTTGGGTAAGCTGCGCCAAGACCAGTTTGCCTACGAAGACATGCGCGTGCTGGACGTGGTGATGATGGGGCATACCGAAATGTGGGCGGCGATGACCGAACGCGACGCGATTTACGCCAACCTCGAAGCCACCGAAGACGACTACATGAAAGCCGCCGAACTGGAAGCCAAGTTCGCCGAATACGACGGCTACACCGCCGAAGCGCGCGCTGCCGAACTCTTGAGCGGCGTGGGCATTTCCGAAGATTTGCACAATGCGACCATGGCGGAAGTCGCCCCGGGCTTCAAACTGCGCGTATTGCTGGCGCAAGCCCTGTTCTCCAAGCCGGATGTGCTGTTGCTTGACGAACCGACCAATAACTTGGACATCAACACCATCCGCTGGTTGGAAGGCGTGTTGAACCAATATGATTCCACGATGATCATCATCTCGCACGACCGTCACTTTTTGAACGAAGTCTGCACCCACATGGCGGATTTGGACTACAACACCATCACCATCTATCCGGGCAACTACGACGACTATATGCTCGCTTCCGCCCAATCGCGTGAGCGCGCCCTGAAAGACAACGCCAAAGCCAAAGAGAAACTGCAAGAGCTGCAAGAGTTTGTCGCACGCTTCTCTGCTAACAAATCCAAAGCCCGTCAGGCAACCAGCCGTCTGAAACAGGCAGACAAAATCAAATCGGAGATGGTCGAAGTCAAACCGTCTACCCGTCAAAACCCGTATATCCGTTTTGAAGCCGACGAAAAAGCCAAGCTGCACCGTCAGGCTGTAGAAGTGGAAAAACTGGCGAAACGCTTTGAAACCCAATTGTTTAAAAACCTGAACTTCATCCTCGAAGCGGGCCAACGCCTCGCCATCATCGGCCCGAACGGCGCGGGCAAATCCACCCTGCTGAAACTCTTGGCCGGCGCGTACAACCCCGAATATTCAGACGGCCTGCTGCTGGACGAAGGCAGCATCAAATGGGCGGAAAAAGCCAGCGTCGGCTACTATCCGCAAGATCACGAAAACGACTTTGATGTCGATATGGATTTGAGCGAATGGATGCGCCAATGGGGGCAGGAAGGCGACGACGAACAAGTCATCCGGGGCACTTTGGGGCGTTTGCTCTTCGGCAGCAACGATGTCGTGAAAAAAGTAAAGGTTCTCTCCGGTGGCGAAAAAGGCCGTATGCTTTACGGCAAACTGCTGCTGCTGAAACCCAATGTTTTGGTGATGGACGAACCGACCAACCATATGGATATGGAAAGCATCGAATCCTTGAACATGGCGCTGGAAAAATACAACGGCACGCTGATTTTCGTCTCCCACGACCGTCAGTTTGTATCTTCATTGGCTACCCAAATCATCGAATTGGACGGCAAAGGCGGATATGAACACTACCTGGGCGATTACGAAAGCTATTTGGAGAAAAAAGGCGTAGCATAAGCGCAACCCCGCCGATTGGAACAATGCCGTCTGAAGCCGCTTCAGACGGCATTCTTGATAACTTTAAAACACAAAGCATATGCAGACTTACCTCGTCGGCGGCGCCGTCCGCGATTATCTTTTAGGCTTGCCCGTCAAAGACCGCGATTGGGTGGTCGTCGGTGCAGACGCGCAAACCATGCTGGCGCAAGGCTTCCGGTCTGTCGGCAAAGATTTTCCCGTATTCCTTCATCCCGAAACGCACGAAGAATACGCCCTCGCCCGTACCGAACGCAAAACCGCCAAAGGCTATGCCGGTTTCAGTTTCCACGCCGACAAAGACGTTACGCTGGAGCAGGATTTGATGCGCCGCGACCTGACCATCAACGCGATGGCGCAAGATGCGGACGGCAAGATTATCGACCCTTTCGGCGGACAACGGGATTTGGCGGCAGGCATTTTGCGCCACGTTTCCCCCGCTTTTGCCGAAGACCCCGTCCGCATCCTGCGTACCGCCCGCTTTGCCGCGCGCTACGGTTTTGAAATCGCCGAAGAAACCATGAAGCTGATGCGGAAAATGGTGGAAAACGGCGAAGCGGACGCTTTAGTTGCCGAACGCGTCTGGCAGGAGTTGGCGAAAGGTTTGATGGAGAAAAATCCGCGCAAAATGATTGAAGTGTTGCGCGAATGCGGTGCGCTCAAAGTCTTGCTGCCCGAAGTCGATGCCCTCTTCGGCGTGCTACAACGAGCCGACTACCATCCCGAAATCGACAGCGGCATCCATACCCTAATGACGCTGCAACGCGCCGCCGATATGGGTTTGAGCCTGCCCGAACGCTATGCCGCCCTGCTGCACGATTTGGGCAAAGCCAAAACGCCGCCCGACATCCTGCCGCGCCACTACGGACACGACATCAACGGTGTCGAACCCGTGCGCGAAGTCAATCAGCGGCTGCGTGCGCCGAAACATTGCGCCGAGCTTGCCGAACTTGTCTGCCGTTGGCACATTATTTTCCACCAAGTCGGACAGCTTAAAAGCCGAACCATTCTGAACGTTTTGAAAAAAACCGACGCTTTCAGACGACCCGAACGCTTCTCCGCTGCCTTAAACGTCTGCATTGCCGACACGCAAGGCCGTCTGAACCGAGAACACACGCCCTACCCCCAGCGCGCGCACTGGCTTGCTCTGCTCGAAGCCGCCAATCAGGCGGATTCGGGCAAAATCGCCGCCGAATGCCGCGCGCAAGGAAAAGCGCACCTTATCGCCGAACAAATCGACCGGGCGCGGCTGGCACAAATCGCCCCGCTGCAAAAAGCGTTCCGGGCGGCGCAAGACAAAACAGAAAAACATTAAAACGCCCAATGCAGCCACTTTTAAAGTTTTGAGGACGAT
>NZ_JAGTUI010000011.1:0-37125 GCF_018224585.1 Neisseria sp. Marseille-Q1983 | reverse complement strand
AAACAGAAAAACATTAAAACGCCCAATGCAGCCACTTTTAAAGTTTTGAGGACGATACCCGATCCAAGCTTTAAAACAGCCGCCGCCATATCCGCTATAATTCACGCTTCAGCCATCCCGCCCCCAACATAAAATCATGACCCTGAAAACCGATTTATTGCCTAAAATCAACAACGAAGATTACCAACGCCTCATCCTCAAACACAGTGCGGAATTCAGCGAGGGCGAAATCCGCCTGTTGAACGAAATCCTCGAAAAATTCACCTTCGACGTCGTTCAGGCGCAGGCGTTGGCGCAGGCGGTGATGCAGCAGGTGCGCTTCGACCCCAACGCTTATCACATTGACAGCGACGACGAAGACACCACCGGCATCTGCCCACACTGCATCAACCCGCCTATGCCGCCCCTGCGCGACTATCTCGTTTGGCGCGAAACACGCGGGTAAAACGCTTTTGACCGTTATCTTTTCAATGCCGTCTGAAACGCCGCCGACCGTTCAGACGGCATACCCGACAAAGGGAACACTATGCTGCAAACCGACAACCTGACCGCCGCGCAACCGCAACGCATCGTTGCCGCCCAAACCGCCTCCGCACAGGAAGAACTGCTCGAACGCGCCCTCCGCCCCAAAACGCTGGACGACTATATCGGGCAGCATAAAGCCAAAGAACAGCTCGCCATTTTCATCCAAGCCGCCAAAAAGCGTGGTGAAGCACTTGACCACGTCCTGCTTTTCGGTCCGCCTGGGCTGGGCAAAACCACACTGGCGCACATTATCGCCAAAGAATTGGGCGTAAATTTGCGCCAAACCAGCGGCCCCGTCCTCGAACGCGCCGGCGACCTCGCCGCCCTTCTGACCAACCTTGATCCGCACGACGTATTGTTCATCGACGAAATCCACCGCCTCAGCCCCGTCGTTGAAGAAATCCTCTATCCCGCGCTCGAAGACTACCGGCTCGACATTATGATAGGTGAAGGGCCCGCCGCCCGTTCCGTCAAAATCGACCTGCCGCCCTTCACGCTCGTCGGCGCGACCACCCGCGCCGGTATGCTGACCAATCCGTTGCGCGACCGCTTCGGCATCGTCTCCCGCCTCGAGTTTTACGAAAACCGCGACCTCGCCACCATCGTCAGCCGTTCGGCACAACTCCTGCAACTCGATATGTCCGAAGAAGGCGCGGAAGAAATCGCCAAACGCAGCCGGGGCACGCCGCGCATCGCCAACCGCCTGTTGCGCCGCGTCCGCGATTTTGCCGATGTGAAAAACAACGGCACGATCGACGGCGGTATCGCCGATGCCGCTTTAAGTATGCTGGATGTGGACGCGCAGGGGCTGGACGTGATGGACAGGAAATTCCTCGAAGCCGTTTTGCACAAATTCGGCGGCGGCCCCGTCGGTTTGGACAACGTTGCCGCCGCCATCGGCGAATCTACGGACACCATCGAAGACGTTATCGAACCCTACCTCATCCAACAAGGCTTCCTGCAACGCACCCCGCGCGGCAGGATGGCGACCGAACGCGCCTACCTGCATTTCGGGCTGCCCGTCGAAAAATAAACCATGCCGTCTGAAACAGAACTGCCGACCAAAGTCGGACATCATCCCCTTTGTCTGCAACAACTTCAGACGGCATGTATAGTGGATTAACAAAAACCAGTACGGCGTTGCCTCGCCTTGCCGTACTATTTGTACTGTCTGCGGCTTCGTCGCCTTGTCCTGATTTTTGTTAATCCACTATACATCCATTGAAATAAGGTTGTTTGTATGTTTATCGTCGGTATGCTTATGCGTCGCCACATTCGGCGTATAAGCATTAGTATCCACCAAAGCGACCTTGACCGTATCGTCCGCCCAGTTCAACTGCCCCTCCAAGAACATCTGTCTCGAAGTATCGTAAAGCGTATTAGCCATAACTGCTCCAACAAGTTAAAAACACACCCATTAAACCAACCGTACCGGCGGCATTCAACCGCCTAAAAAAAAAGCCCGAACCGTTTTCAGGTTCGGGACTTTCTCAATGCCCGAAGGCAAATCCGCCGTCGGTACGCGCATCCGAGTGCTTGTCCGGCAGATAAATACCGTCTTTCGCCCCCGCAACGCGCCGTTGCCGGTTTCTCATGCTTGACATAATATTTTTCGACTTAATGGCACGCTCCGAATGCTTCCTGTTCCACTGCGCCACCACGCCGCTCAACTCACGCAAAGCCGCCGCGTGCCGCACCGCCCAATCCGCCCTTGACGGACTCCTTAGCCGTCAAAGCCGCAAATTCAGGCGTTCCCTTAGCCGCCGCCACTGCCGCCGCAACGCCCATTTTCTTCAATACAGCCTTCTCGGTGGCTTTCCTGCCCATATTTAAAATACCGCCGCCAAGCCCATATTCGGGTCGGTAATCTCATAACTGATTGTTTTAAACACATTCGGGTCAAAGCCCTTCTCCTCTTTCCGCTCAAACTTCCCATTAAGCGCATCAATCTTCCGCGCAATCTCCCCGCGCTAAGTTATAGTAGATTAAATTTAAACCAGAACAGCGTTGCCTCGCCTTGCCGTACTATTTTGTACTGTCTGCGGCTTCGTCGCCTTGTCCTAATTTTTGTTAATCCACTATACACAAAAAACACACCGACAAACCATTTCTCGGGGCAAATAAAAAGCCGCCTGAAGCAAATTTGCTTACAGACGACATTATTCCGATGTTATTCAAACAAAACCGATTTAAAGATTCCCCAAATATTCCAACAAAACCAACCAACGCGTGTGCGGCATATCGCAATGCGCTTTCAAACCCATTGCCACCTCCTATTTTTGTTCCGTAGCCAAAGTTACGCCCGTAATCTCGGCAACCCGCTTTTGCGCCAAGCCGTATTTATGGCGCAATTCCTTCAGGTTGTTTGGCGTGTAATTAATGTTTTAACGGTAATGCAAGAGGTTTTTGAATATATTGCAAGATTCTGATTTATATGGTTTTAAATTTATCCAAGCCCGATAAAAAAGCCACCTGATTAAATCAGATGGCCTGTATTTTGCGTCCCTAAATTGTCCAAATGTGTTTTAAGTAATTGATTTATTTATTATTAATGGTGCGGACGGAGAGACTCGAACTCTCACACCTTTCGGCGCCAGAACCTAAATCTGGTGCGTCTACCAATTTCGCCACGTCCGCATGGGAATTGGACGATTATACAGATTTTGTTTGTTTGTGCAAGGTTTTCGGCGGGGCTGTTGATGGCTTGGGGTTTGGGGCGGTAAAATCTGTTTTTCGTCCGCCTGACATCGGAATTGGGCGGTTTTTTGTTTTTATTGACGGAATTTGGGTATGCCTGCTGCTTTAATTAAGGATTTTCTGCTGACTCAGGGTTTGAAGCTGCCGCTTGACGAGGTTCGGGCGGCGTATCTGACGGCGCAGACGGTAATGGATATGGGGACGGCTTCGATAGACCGTTCGGTTTTGTGGCGCAGTGATGAGGGTTGGAAACTTGCCGATTACCTGTCGTGCGACAATGTCCGCGAAGATGCACTGAAACGGCTTTTCATGGCTTTGGATTCGGTGTTTTCGCGCTCGACAGGCGTGCGGAGTGCGGCGGTCTATGCCTTGATGCCGTCTGAAAACCAGGCTTTCCAACTGATATGCCTGTCCCGACAGGGCGAGGTTTTGGAAAACCTGTGGGATTTGGATAAAGCGGCAGGCAAGGTTTCGCTGGCTTGCCGTTCGGCGCAAAGCGGTTGGATGAATGTTGCCTCGGATGTACGCCGTTGGTTGGATTTGGGAGAGCTTTCGGGAGAACGCAATCATGCTTCGGCGGCGCAAATTTCCATTCCGGTCTGCATGGAAAGCGGCGGTGTGTTGGGCGTGGTTCATGTGGAATTTGAATGCGCAGAGTGTGCGGGTACGGCAGCACAGGCGGAATGGGTGGCTCTTGCCTTGGCTTTGTCCGAACCTTTGAAACTGCTGTTGGGTATGTCTGCCGGAAAAGATGGGAGTGAAGATGTCTGAAATGTTGAACCATGTGGCATCCTGCCGCCTGCCGACCGAATGGGGCGTATTTACGATGCACGGCTTTGAAGAGGCAAACGGGCAGGAACACGTCGCGCTGACCGTCGGTGATTTTTCAGACGGCAAACCGGTTCTGACGCGCATCCACTCCGAATGCCTGACGGGCGATGCGCTGTTCTCGAGAAAATGCGACTGCGGGCCGCAACTGGAAGCGGCAATGAAAGCGGTACAGGCAGAGGGGCGAGGCATCATCGTCTATCTGCGTCAGGAAGGACGCGGCATCGGGCTGATTAACAAAATCCGCGCCTATCATCTGCAAGACCAAGGCATGGATACCGTTGAAGCCAATTTGGCACTCGGGCTGCCCGTCGATGCCCGCGATTTCCGTTTGGCGCAATCTATCTACGAATATCTGGGCATCCGCTCGGTCAAACTGCTGACCAACAACCCCGAAAAAATCCAAACCCTGAAAGATGCGGGAATTAACGTGGTCGAACGCATCCCCCTGCACGTCGGGGAAAACCTTGAAAACAAACGCTATCTCCAAACCAAGGCAGACAAGCTCGGGCATTTGATGTCGGAATAAGGCAAAGTTGCAGGGAACGGGCATCCTGCGCCGCCTTTCGGGAAACAGGTTTCCATACCTTGACAAAGCAATAAGTTTTATAAAGTTGCAGGGTGCGGATGCAAACGCATTGCGAGTGCGGGTTTGAGGCATACGCGCAAACATCTTAATATAATGGATTGATATTTATGATTTTCTCCATCATCGTCCCTATTTACAATGTGGAAAAATACCTCCGCTGCTGCGTGGATTCCGTGCTTGCCGAAAATTTTGCCGATTATGAAATGATTTTGGTCGATGACGGTTCGCCGGACGGCTGCGGGAAGATTTGCGACGAATATGCAGGCAAATATCCGCATATAAAAGTTATTCATAAAGAAAACGGCGGGCTGTCGGATGCCCGCAACGCCGGTATCCGGGCGGCAAAAGGCGATTACCTGATCTTTTTGGACAGCGACGACTATTGGGCCGATACCAACCGTTCAAAAAACGCGGGGGGATTCTCTTTGATTTACAACAACTTGCAGATAAAAAGATTGATTTGATCCTGCACCCTTCGTCCTTCAATTACCACGACATCTCCAAAGGGGAGGACTTTTCGGATAATGATTTTGTCCGCCATTTTGAAATGCTGGTGGAGGGGCGGTACTATATCTCCAACGCGTGGACAAAGATTGTCAGGCGGGAAATAATCATCAAAAACAATCTGTTTTTCCCAAAAGGATACATTCACGAGGATTTCCCGTACAGTTTGCAATTGGCGCGTTTTATCAAGACTTTTGCCTTTTACGATAACCCTTTTTACCAGTACCGCGTTCTCGGCGGCTCTATCAGCCACAACATCAAATACAAAAATTTCAGCGATATGCTGACGCATCTCGACCGGGGTGTGGATTTTTTAGTCGAAAACAAAAATTCCCCTATCTACGGCAGTTTGCAAAAATTTGTCTTCGACAATATCGGCTATCTGAGGTCTATATTGGTAGGGCTTTATTTTTCCAAAAACATTATCGTCATCTACCGAGAATATTTTTCATTTAAAGAAAAATGCAGAAAGATATTCGGCGCGAAGGCAATCCGTCCGATTTTTATCGGGAAGGCGGCATTCATCAAAGGCTTTTATAAGAAATTTTTTCGGAATAACCCACCGGAAACCCCATAATCAGAAGCGTGCGGGAAGAAACAGCCGCCCCGCCGGCGGGGTTGCGGCAATGCCGTCTGAAGCCACGAATCCGGCTTCAGACGGCATCTGTTTACCAAAAAGCAAATAATTCGGTTTAGCGAAAAAACAAATTTGCTTTTTGGTAAATACGCGATTACAATCCGTTGCATTCGGTTTCCGCAAAAGGAAAAACAATGACTGATACGGTCGGCTTGCGCCGCCGCAACCTGCGGCAATGGATAGAAAAACATTACGGCGGTTTGCAAACCCGTTTTGCCGAAGCCGTCTGCCTCAATACGGGCGAGCTCTCCGCCCTCTTAAAAAACAAATCCTTCGGCGAGAAAAAAGCCAGAAAAATCGAACAGGCGGCGAACATGCCTGCCATGTGGCTGGATCAGGAAAACCCTGCCGCCCAAACCGACCATCAAGAAAGGCGCACCATGTCCCATATCTCCACCATCCCCGAAATCCTAGCAGACATCAAAGCCGGCAAAATGGTCATCATTACCGATGCCGAAGACCGCGAAAACGAAGGCGACCTGCTGATGGCGGCGCAATTCGTTACCCCCGAAGCCATCAACTTTATGATTAAAAACGCGCGCGGCTTGGTCTGCCTGCCGATGGCTGGCGAAATGGTCGAAAAACTCGGCCTGCCCATGATGACCCAGAAAAACGGCGCGCAATACGGCACCAACTTTACCGTCTCCATCGAAGCCGCACACGGCATTACCACCGGCATTTCCGCCGCTGACCGCGCACTGACTATTCAAACCGCCGTTTCACCGACCGCCAAACCTGAAGACATCGTCCAACCCGGTCATATCTTCCCGCTTCGCGCCCAAAAAGGTGGCGTACTCGTCCGTGCCGGACACACCGAAGCCGGTGTCGATCTGGCGCAAATGAACGGGCTTATCCCTGCCGCCGTCATCTGCGAAATCATCAACGACGACGGCACCATGGCGCGTATGCCCGAGCTGATGAAGTTTGCCGAAGAACACAAGCTCAAAATCGGCACGATTGCCGACCTCATCGAATACCGCAGCCGTACCGAAAGCCTGCTTGAAGACATGGGCAACGCACCCGTACAAACCCCGTGGGGCGAGTTCCAACAACACGTTTACGTCGACAAGCTCTCCGGCGAAACCCACCTCGCCCTCGTTAAAGGCACACCCTCCGCCGACGCAGAAACCCTAGTCCGCGTCCACGAACCCTTCAGCGTCATGGACTTCATCCAAGTCAATCCGCGCCATTCCTGGTCATTGCCCAAAGCCCTTGAGCGTGTCCAACAGGCAGAAAGCGGCGTCGTCATCCTTCTGCACCGCACCGAAGACGGCGCATCCCTGCTCGACCGCACCCTGCCTAAAGGCGCAAACCAAGCCTACAAATGGGACAGCAAAAGCTACGGCATCGGCGCGCAAATCCTCGCCGGCCTCAATGTTAAAAAACTGCGCGTATTGGGTCAGCCCTCGTCCTTTACCGGCTTGACCGGCTTCGGTTTGGAAGTCGTCGGTTTTGAAGAAGCAGAAAACAAATAAACCGCCCGTTCTATCAAAAGGTCGTCTGAAACCCGAATTCCGGTTTTCAGACGACCTTTTGCTATAAATTACCTGATTCAGCCAGAACCTCCCATAAAAGTCATTATTATAGTTTATTCTAAATAAAAATAATAATATAATAAATTAAGAATAATTTAAGAGTAATTTTTATTGTATTAAAAAATAGAAATGTAATATAATACTCACCATCAAGAATGAATCCTCTCCTCCTGATATTTTATTTAACCCTAAAACAAAAGGATATAATTATGCCTAATAGCTTTATCGACCGCCGCACAGAAATATACAATCAACGAAATCAAAATAAGATTACGTTGAGTTTACGTTTATCCATTAAAGATGATTTGATTTTGCAAGAGCTTGCCGATGCTTGGGAAACAACCCGCCAAGATATCATCAATGATTTAATTCAAGAATTCATTATTCAAGACTGGGAGAACAAACGAATGATTGACAAACAAAAAGAAGAAGAATTTGATAATTCAACTACAACACGATATTTCTTATTAAATACTAATAGTGCCAACGACCTGGAAGACCATAATTTTATGATGACAAACCAAGTAGCTGCTGCATTTGAAGATGGCTACAAAGAAAAAATCTGTCGGATTAAAAAAGGAGACTATGTATTCCTATACGCCTCCGGACAAGGAATTGTTGCATATGGTCAAGCAACAGGAATCATAGAGAAAACTCATCATTACGGCGTTGATAATAAAACATTTTTTCAGAAACTAGAACATTTTATCGATTTAAGTCAAAATCCAATCAAAGCAAAACAGGTTAAATCCATTTTGGGACGTTCTTTTCCTTTTGCCCAAACATTATCTCAGATTACTGATGGGGAAAAACTGTTGGAGAATCTCAAATAAGACAAAGTAAGGCTACAAGTATCCTGTAAAATGGCAGTTAAATTTTAAAAGGCCGTCTGAAAATTTTCAGACGGCCTTTTAAGTTTGTTATCCAATTCAAAAACAGCAAATATAAAAAAAGCCGATACACCTTTCCGATGTATCGGCTTTCGCTATCTGCCCAACGCTTAATTTTTGCCGGGTAATTCTTTTTCGCTCAATGGTTTGATGTACCAAATATCGCGGCAGTAGTCCGCAATGGAGCGGTCGGATGAGAAGAAGCCCATATTGGCGATGTTGATCAAGGCTGATTTGCGCCACGCGGAGGTGTTGCGGTAGTGTCCGTCCGCTTTGTATTGCGTGTCGATGTAGCTGCGGAAATCCGCCATCAGTTGATAGTAGTCGCCGTACGGCTGCAACACGTCCTTGTAGCGGCCCGGCTCTTCCGGCGAGAACGCGCCTTGGCTGATTTGGTTGACGACGCGGCGCAGGTCGCTGTCGCGCTCGATATAGCTCAAGGGGTCGTAACCGTTGCGGCGGATTTCTTCGACTTGTTCGACGGTATTGCCGAAGATATAGCAGTTGTCCGCTCCGACTTTTTCCAAAATTTCGACATTCGCGCCGTCCAGCGTACCCATACAGATTGCGCCGTTGAGGGCGAATTTCATATTGCCTGTGCCGGATGCTTCCGTTCCTGCCAGTGAGATTTGTTCGTGCAAATCGGCGGCGGGGATGATGATTTGGGCGAGGTTGACGCTGTAATTCGGGATAAACACGACTTTAATCAGGTCGCGGATGCGGGTGTCGTTGTTGATGACTTTGGCAACGTCGTTAATCAATCGGATGATTTTCTTCGCCATATAGTAGGCAGATGCGGCTTTGCCAGCAAAGATGAACACGCGCGGCTGCCAATCGTAATCCGGGTTTTCCAAGATTTTGTTGTAGCGGTCAACAATATGCATCACGTTCAAGGCTTGGCGTTTGTATTCGTGGATACGTTTGATTTGGATGTCGAAAAGCGCGTCGGTGCTGACTTTGATACCCAACTCGGTTTCGATGTATCGGGCGAGGCGTTCTTTGGCGGCTTTTTTGACTGCGCCGAACTCCGCCTGCACGGCGGCATCGTCCGCCCTGCCGTTGAGCTTGGTCAGCTTGTCCAAATGCAAACGCCAGTCGTCTCCGCCCAAATGTTTGTCGAGGAAGCGGGTCAGTTCGGAATTGGCGATGTTGATCCAGCGGCGCGGGGTTACGCCGTTGGTAACGTTGGTAAAGCGTTCGGGGAACACTTTGGCGAAGTCCGCAAAAATAGTGTTGACCATCAGATCGGAGTGGATTTTCGCCACGCCGTTGACCTTGTGCGAACCGATGACGGCAAGCCAGCCCATACGCACGCGGCGACCGTGGGTTTCGTCGATGATGGAGACGCGGCGGACAAAGTCTTCATCAAAACCCTGTTCCTGTACGCTGTTGAGGAAGTGGGCGTTGATTTCAAAGATAATGTCCAGATGTCGGGGCAGCAGGCGCGCCATCAGCTCGACCGGCCAGGTTTCCAAAGCTTCGCTCATCAGCGTGTGGTTGGTGTAGGAGAAGATTTTGCAGCACATTTCCCATGCTTTTGTCCATTCGAAGCCTTCTTCGTCAATCAGGATACGCATCAACTCCGGAATGGCGAGTACGGGGTGGGTGTCGTTCAGGTGGATGGCGGCTTTGTCGGCAAGATTTTCAACGCTCGGGAAACGGCATTTGTGGCGTGCGACGATGTCTTGAACCGAGGCGGAAACAAGGAAATATTCCTGTTTCAGGCGCAGCTCTCTGCCGCTGTCGGTAGAATCGTTCGGATAGAGGACGCGGGAGATGTTTTCGTCGCTGTTTTGCGCGCGGACGGCAGAGGCATAGTCGCCCTTGTTGAAGTCGGCAAGGTTGAACAGTTTGCCGGCGTGCGCCGTCCACAAGCGCAATGGGTTGGCACATTCGCCGCCGTAGCCCGGGATGATTTCGTCGTATGCCATCGCGGAGATTTCTTCTTCGGGCAACCATTCTTTTTTGCCGCCCATGTTCAGAAGCTGACCGCCGAAACAGACGGAATACTGTTTGTTCGGACGGGCAAACTGCCAAGCCAAATCCTGATCCAGCCACAAATCGGGTTTTTCGACCTGCTGTCCGTCCGCGATTTCCTGTTTGAACATACCGTATTGGTAGCGGATGCCGTAGCCCATTGCCGGAATCCGCAAAGTCGCCAGCGAATCGAGGAAGCAGGCGGCAAGGCGGCCCAAACCGCCGTTGCCCAAGCCCGGGTCTTGTTCTTGTTCGCAAACGTCGGCGAACGCTTTGCCCAGTTGGCGGAACGCTTCTTCAAATTCGGCGTAAACGCCTTCATTAATCAAGGCGTTGACAAAGGCGCGGCCGAGCAGGAATTCCATAGACAGGTAGTAAACCATACGCTTACCGTTTTCGATGTGGGCGCGGCGGGTTTTCAGGAAGTCTTCGGCAATCAGGTCGCGTGCGGCAAGCATGGCGGCGTTGAGCCATTGGTGTTCGTTGGCATCTTTGGGATCTGCGCCCAAGATGAAAATCAGTTTGTAGACAATCGCTTTGCGGATGGTCTCGGCATCCGGTTTGGGCATGACGTAGTCGAAACCGGAAATGGGAAGTTTTTGAGCCATGTGAAACAGCCTTTCTCTGCGGGGTGATTGAAAAATAGGTTTCCGTATGCCGTCTGAAGGGTTGCCGGTTCAGACGGCATTTCTTTTATTTGTGTTCTTTATGTTCGGACGGGTCATGCTTCCTGCTTCAAAATCCAAATGCCCATATGTCCGGCGGCAAACCGATTTTCAGAAACATTGTAATTAAATTTCTCCGATGGTACGCAAGAAACCTGCCACCGTCCTTGAGGCAGGTTAAAAAACTGCCGATTACGCGCACCGTTGACCAACAGCAGCCACTGCCCGTCCAGCAGAACCTGCATTGATTTCGCCGTCCTGTCGTGCCAGTTTTCATGATTCATCGGCACTCTGTCGGCATTCAGCCAACGTACCCTGCCCTCCGTCCACCAGACGTTTTCGTTCAAAATGCCGATTTCCCGGCGCAGGGCAATCAGCGATTTCGTGTAATCCTGCAACATTTCGTCCGCGTCCTGCCAGTTGAGCCACGCAATCGGGTTGTCTTGGCAATAGGCATTGTTGTTGCCCTGCTGGCTGTTGCCGAACTCGTCGCCGCCGAGCAGCATGGGGATGCCGTTGGAAAGGAACAGCGAGGCGAGCAGTGCTTTGGCGGTGTATTCGCGGCTTTGCCGTATGTCCGCATCGCCGGTCGCGCCTTCGATACCATGGTTGTAGCTGATGTTGCCGTTGTGTCCGTCGCGGTTGCCTTCGCCGTTGGCATCGTTGTGTTTTTCGTTGTAGCTGACCAGGTCGCGCAGGGTGAAGCCGTCGTGTGCGGTAATGAAGTTGAGGCTTGCCGAGGGCTTGCGTCCGCCGTGCCGGAACAGGTCGGATGAACCTGCCAGACGTTCGGCAAACGCACCCAAATTGCCGTTTTCCCATACCCAAAACGCGCGCATATCGTCGCGGAAACGTCCGTTCCATTCGGCAAACGGCGGCGGAAACTGCCCCAAACGGTAGCCGTCGCCGCCGATGTCCCACGCTTCGGCAATCAGTTTCACATCTGCCAGCACGGGGTCTTGGTAAAGCGTTTGGAAAAAATGCCCGTCCGTTCGGAAATCCGGCCCGCGTCCCAAAACCGTTCCCAAGTCGAAGCGGAAACCGTCTATATGGAAGTGTTCCGCCCAATAGCGCAGACTGTCCGAAGCCCAACGCGCCACATCGCGGTCGGCAATACGCAGCGTGTTGCCGCAGCCCGACCAGTTTTCATAACCGCTGTGCGGCTTGTGCCAATACCAGCGCGCATTGTCGATACCGCGCTGGCACAGCATCGCACCTGCTTCGTCCTGTTCGGCGGTATGGTTGTACACCACGTCCAAAATCACTTCCAAACCTGCCGCGTGCAGCGATTTGACCGCCTGTTTCAGCTCCGCCGCAGCCTGTTCCGCCTCCGCCGCATAGGACGGCTCAACCGCGAAATGGGCGCAAGTGTTGTAACCCCAATAGTTCGACAGCCCCGCCTGCTGCAAATGGTATTCGTCAAGATGCTGCTGAACCGGCAGCAGCTCGATCGTGGTAACGCCCAAATCCTTCAAATAGGCAATCACGCGCGCATCGGAAAGGGCGCGGTATGTGCCGGCGTGTGCCAAATCGGGAAACTGTTTGGTCAGCCCCTTGACGTGCGCCTCGTAAATCACGGTTTGCGCCAAGGGGATGCGCGGACGGCGGTCGCCGCCCCAGTCGAAACCGTCATCGCCCCGCACCACGCTTTTGGGCGCAAACGCCGCGTTGTCGCGCCCGTCCTCCGGTCTGAACCATGCCATCTCTTCCGCATTGCGGAAACCCGGTTTGCCGTCGGTTTGCCGCGCATACGGATCGAGCAGCAGCTTTTGCGGATTGAAACAGGATTCCACCTCCGCGTCCGCCCTGCCGTACACGCGGTAGCCGTAACGCTGCCCTGCGCCGATTCCGCGCACAAAGCCGTAAAACACCGTGCCTTCATGCGAAGGCAGCTCCAGCCGCGTTTCCCTGCCTTCGCCGTCAAACAGGCACAGCTCCACTTTTTCGGCATTACCTGAAAACAGGGTGAAATTGACCCCTCCGTCCATCGGTGTCGCCCCCATCGGATAAGGAAAGCCGCTTTCGACAACATATTTTTCGGCAACCATAAAACCGTTCCAAAAATAAAATAATCAAATGATTCAGCCTGATACGATCAGATAAAGCCCTGATGCCGTCTGAAGCCGGCTTTCCCGCCTTCAGACGGCATCTCAAACTTCAAAACCCGATTCACAGGGCGATGCTTTATGTGCCGTCCTGTGTGTTGAAACATCGGTTAAACATCGTTTACAAAAACGCCGACGCGCCCCGCCGTATTCAGACGGCATCCCAAGGCTCGGAATGCCGTCTGAACGCCTTTGCGGTAGGCAGTCAAAGCCGCCCTGCCCCCAATCCGCCCTATCCCCTAGGCAATGCCTCTTCATCCAGCGATTTCAACCATGCCAGCTTTTCGCCGATTTTGATTTCCAGCCCGCGCGGGACGGGTTGGTAGAAATCGGGTTCGTCCAGGCCGTCGGGCATATAGCTTTCGCCGGCGGCGTAGGCGTTCGGTTCGTCGTGGGCGTAGCGGTATTCGCGTCCGTAGCCCAATTCCTTCATCAGCTTGGTCGGGGCGTTGCGAAGATGGACAGGCACTTCGTCGCTACTGTTTTCTGCAACAAATCGGCGCATTTGTTTATACGCTTTGTAGCCCGCGTTGGATTTCGCGGCGGCGGCAAGGTACAGCACGGCTTGCGCCAAAGCCAGTTCGCCCTCGGGCGAGCCTAAGCGTTCAAATGTTGCGGCGGCATCGTTGGCGATTTGGAAGGCGCGCGGGTCGGCAAGCCCGATGTCTTCCCAAGCGATACGCACGATGCGGCGGGCGAGGTAGCGCGGGTCGGTGCCGCCGTCGAGCATACGGCAAAACCAATACAGCGCGGCGTTCGGATGCGAACCGCGCACGGATTTGTGCAGGGCGGAGATTTGGTTGTAGAAACTCTCGCCGCCTTTGTCGAAACGGCGGATTTGCGCCCCAAGGCTACCAGCGAGAAATTCGGCGGTAAGGGTTTTCAGACGGCGTGTGTCGGCGGCGCGTAAAAGTTGTTCCAACAAATTCAACAATCTGCGCGCATCACCGTCGGCGGTATTCACGAGTAATTTTTGAGCATCCGTTTCAATCGTGAAATCCCTGTATTCGGGCAACTCCAACACTTTGGCAATCAGTTTCTTGAGGTCGTCTGAAGACAAGGGCTGCAAAACATACACCTGCGCGCGGCTCAACAGCGCGGGATTCACTTCAAACGACGGATTTTCCGTCGTCGCGCCGATAAAGGTCAGCAAACCGCTTTCGACATGCGGCAAAAACGCGTCCTGCTGCGCCTTGTTGAAGCGGTGGACTTCATCGACAAACAAAATCGTCGCCCTCCCCTGCTGCAAAGCGATTTCGGCTTTATCGATTGCCTCGCGTATGTCCTTCACGCCGGAAAACACGGCGGAAACAGGCAAAAACTGGGCGTTGAAACTCTGCGCCAAAATCCGCGCCAACGTCGTCTTGCCCACGCCCGGCGGCCCCCACAGCAACATAGAATGCGGCTTGCTGCCTTCTACCGCCACGCGCAAAGGTTTACTTTCGCCGATGAGGTGTTCCTGCCCCACCACGTCGTCAAGCGTATGCGGACGCAATCGTTCGGCAAGCGGCGCGTCGGGTTCTCGGGCAAACAAATTGGTCATAACGGCTCCGTCAACAGGTTTTCAGACGGCGCGGATTATACGTCAGTTGTGCGGGACGCACACACCGTTCCGCTTACGGTATAATGCGCAAATTTCAAACAAGGGCACAATCGTTATGAAGAAAACCTTATCTGCCGCCCTGCTTGCGGTTTTACTCGGCGGCTGCGCCGTCGGCGGCGGCAACACATTCGGCGGCTTAGACGGCGGCACAGGTATGGGCGGCAGCATCGTCAAAATGGCGGTAGAAAGCCAATGCCGTGCGGAATTGAACAAACGCAGCGAATGGCGTTTGACCGCACTGGCGATGAGTGCCGAAAAACAGGCGGAGTGGGAAAACAAGATTTGCGGCTGCGCTACCGAAGAAGCACCCAACCAGCTGACCGGCAACGATGTGATGCAGATGCTGGATCCGTCCACGCGCAATCAGGCAATTACCACCGTTACTGCCAAAACGGTTTCCGCCTGCTTCAAACACCTGTACCGCTAACCTTCTTCAGACGGCATGAGGCAGATGCCGTCTGAAGCCGTTTTCCTGCAATTTCGACAGACGAGAAAAATCATGAAATACATCAGCACGCGCGGCGAAACCGCACACAAACCGTTCAGCGAAGTTTTATTGATGGGGCTTGCACCCGACGGCGGCCTGATGCTGCCGGAACATTATCCGCAAATCGGGCGGGAAGCCTTGGACAAATGGCGCGGTTTGGCTTATCCCGAATTGGCGTTTGAAATTATGCGCTTGTTCGTTACGGATATTTCGGAGGACGATTTGCGCGACATTCTGAACCGTACTTACACGGAAGCGGCGTTCGGTACTAAGGAAATCACCCCCGTCCGCACGCTTTCAGACGGCATCAAAATCCAAGCCTTGTCCAACGGCCCGACGCTGGCGTTCAAAGATATGGCGATGCAGTTTTTGGGCAATGCGTTTGAATATGTTTTAAACAAAGAAGGCAAAAAACTCAATATCTTGGGCGCAACCAGCGGCGATACGGGTTCGGCTGCGGAATATGCCTTGCGCGGCAAAAAGGGCGTGAACGTATTTATGTTGTCGCCCGACGGTAAGATGAGCGCGTTCCAACGTGCGCAAATGTACAGCCTGCAAGACGGAAATATCCACAATATCGCCGTGAAGGGGATGTTTGACGACTGTCAGGACATTGTGAAGGCGGTGCAAAACGATGCCGCGTTCAAGGAAAAATACCATATCGGTACGGTCAACTCGATTAACTGGGGACGCATCGTCGCGCAAGTGGTTTATTACTTTGCAGGCTATTTCAAGGCGACACAAAGCAATGACGAAACCGTCAGCTTCTGCGTGCCGAGCGGCAACTTCGGCAACGTTTGCGCGGGACACATCGCCAAACAAATGGGCTTGCCCATCCGCCGCCTGATTGTGGCGACCAATGAAAACGATGTGTTGGACGAGTTTTTCAAAACCGGCGCATACTGCCCTCGCAACAGCGCGCATACTTATGTTACCTCCAGCCCGTCGATGGACATTTCCAAAGCGTCCAACTTCGAGCGTTTCGTGTTCGACCTGATGGATCGCGATCCTCAGGAAATCAATACGCTGTGGGCGGAAGTGGCTGCAGGCAAAGGCTTTGACCTGCGGTTTGCCTTGGACAAAGTCGGCGGCAAATACGGCTTTACCTCCGGCAAATCTACCCATGCCGACCGCCTCGCCACCATCAGGCAGGTTTACGAGCAAGACCAAGAACTCATCGACCCGCACACTGCCGACGGCGTAAAAGTCGCCCGCGAAGTGCGCGAAGAAGGTGAAACGGTGGTTTGTTTGGAAACCGCGTTGGCGGCGAAATTCGATGCGACCATACGCGAAGCCGTCGGCGATGTCGCCATTCCGCGCCCCGCCGCGCTGGAAGATTTGGAAACATTGCCGCAACGCGTGCAAACCGTGCCGAACAGTGCGGATGCGGTAAAAGGCATCATCGAACAAACCCTTGCCTGATGTTCCGTGCAGAAGCATTCCGTCCGAACTTAAGATTGAAAGAAAATGACCTTACCTATGCAGGAAACCCGTTTTTCCATACTGCTGGACGAATTGGCGGCAAAACAGGAGGCCGCCATCGCTCCCCACCTGCTTGCCGACGGGACCAAGGTATGGATACGCAAAGCAGGCAGGCACAATGCACGATGGCGTTACGCGCTGCTCGGTATGGTTGCCCGATATTTGAAACTGGGGGTGTTGAAGCCGGTTCCCAGCCTCGGCGGCGAGCCTGCCATTGCAACCGAATCAAAACGCCTCTACGAATTGCGCGCGGCGGGGATAGTCGTTCCCGAATTGCTCGCCGTCCGGAAAAATGCCCTTATGTTCGGCAATTTGGAAGGTATCCCGCTCGATACGCAAATCCGCCAAGAAGCCGAAGCCGGAAAGGCGGACGCTTGGCTTGCCGGTTTGGAAGCCATTGCACGCGTGCATAAAAAACGGCAGTTCCTCAGTCAGGCGTTTGCGCGGAATATGATGTCGGACGGGGAAAACATCAGCTTTTTGGATTTTGAAGACGACCCTTCCGAAGTCCTGACCATAGCGCAATGCCAAGCCCGCGATTGGCTCTGCTACATCCATTCGACCGCGCTGATATTGAAAAACGGCGGGCTGCTGGAAGTGGCTGCGGAAAAATGGGGCGGCGTATTATCGGATCAGCCTGCCGAAATACAAAAGCTGATTGCTGCCACCGTCAAACCGATCCTCCCGATACGCAGGCTGGAACACCCCCGCTGGGGACGGGACGCGCTCAGGCTGGCAGCCTCGATTTCCCTGATTTCCCTTGCCGATATGCCGCCGTAAGCCGCCGACCGCCCCGCGATGCCGTCTGAAGCCCTTCAGACGGCATATAACCAACGCGCATCAAGCATTGTCGCAACCATCCGTTTCGTTTAGAATTTTGGCTTTATCCCGAATCGGGCAGACATTTTCACTCTGCCGCACATCCCGAACAAGCACTATCCATTTCTTTTACTGACAGGAAACCCAAATGGCAGCATTCAATACCCAAAAAGTATTGTCCGTACACCACTGGACAGACGCATATTTTACCTTTACCTGCACCCGCGACGAATCGTTGCGCTTTGAAAACGGACAGTTCGTCATGGTCGGGCTGATGGTGGACGGCAAGCCGCTGATGCGCGCATACAGCGTCGCCTCCGCCAACTGGGAAGAACACCTCGAATTTTTCAGCATTAAAGTCCAAGACGGCCCGCTGACTAGCCGCCTGCAACATCTCAAAGTCGGCGACGACGTGTTAATCAGCAAAAAACCGACCGGAACTCTGGTTGCCGGCGACCTGAATCCGGGCAAACACCTTTACCTGTTGAGCACCGGTACCGGCATCGCCCCTTTCTTGAGCATCACCAAAGACCCCGAAATTTACGAACAGTTTGAAAAAATCATCCTCGTACACGGCGTGCGCTACAAAAAAGATTTGGCGTACTACGACCGCTTTACCAAAGAATTGCCCGAACACGAATACCTCGGCGATTTGGTTAGGGAAAAACTGATTTACTATCCGATTGTTTCCCGAGAAGACTTTGAACACCACGGCCGCCTGACCGATCTGATGGTAAGCGGCAAACTGTTTGAAGACATCGGCCTGCCCAAAATCAATCCTCAAGACGACCGCGCCATGCTGTGCGGCAGCCCCGCGATGCTGAAAGACACCTGCAAAGTTTTGGACGATTTCGGTTTGACCGTCTCTCCGAAAACAGGCGTACGCGGCGATTACCTGATTGAGCGTGCGTTTGTGGATCAATAAGCTGCTTGAAAATGTCATCTGAACGGCATCAGCGATAAAAAAAACCGAATCCTGCCAATCAGGATTCGGGGTTTTTATAGTGAATTAAATTTAAATCAGGACAAGGCGGCGAGCTGCAGACAGTACAAATAGTACGGCAAGGCGAGCCAACACTGTACCGGTTTAAATTTAATTCACTATATAGTGGGTAAAAATTAGAAATGCACATTTCCGTCATTCACGCGCAGGCGGGAATCCAGACCTATCCGTTAATTATCATTTGAAAATAAAAGAAAAACCAAGCATATGGGTTCCCACTTGCGGGGGAATCTTCATCGTCTCATTTTTGTTTTCATCAACTTTTCCTAAACTTTCCTGTTTGGCTGCATAATCAGACTTGACTTTGTTATTTTCTATATTGAGCTTCTCTTAATTTGAAAAAATTAACATAAACATTTAAAAATAAAACAAAATTATATAATAAAAAAAATAATGAGAATATAAAGGATAAAAAGAGAGTTAAGTTATTTAATCGGACTTGTTCTCTATAAATCATAAGACACCAAATAAGCCATAATAAATTTAGTAAATAAAAACTGCTTATACCCAACTTTCTTTTCTTGGAACCTATTATTATTTCAACTCCGGATGAAAAAATAGAATTTAAAAATTTTTTTCTTTGATATATCGTTAATATCTCCCTAGTTTTTCTTAAAAAAAATATAATCATATATATACTACACAACATTGGTAATAAATAAATTAAAAGCGAAAGGTAATTAAATTGATAATTGTAAATTATATAATAAACAACATACGAAGAAAAAATTATTATAGATGATTTGCTATACGAATAAAAAAATATCCTACCTAGCCCGAACCTTCTTATAATTTGTACTATGTGATTATCCATTTCAATATCCATTTAAGCTTTCAATTAATTTTCTATATTTTTCAATGGCATGTATCATGCTGTGCTTGGGAAATATCATCTTGGTTGATGATCAAGCCATGTATGCAAAGATTGGAATATGGTATCTGTCGTGCTAATAATGCCCCCGTTACTGTTATACGTCTAAAGCAACGCTGTCCGTCATTGTTCGGACGGCATTTTTTCAGACGGCATGTCCACCTGCTTGTGAAGCCGCATAGCATTGCCCAATACGACCAGCGAACTGAAGCTCATACCCAGTGCGGCAATCCACGGTTGGACATAGCCCAAAACGGCAAGCGGTACGGCAATGATGTTGTAAGCACTCGCCCACGACAGGTTCTGACGGATAATCTGCCGCGTCCTTCCCGCCTGTGCCAGCATATGCGGAACGGTATTCAAATCTTCGTTTAAAAGGACGATATCCGCGCCGTCCCTTGCAATATCGGTTCCGCCCGCCACCGCTGCAGAAGTATCGGCCTGCGCCAAAACGGGCGCGTCGTTGATGCCGTCGCCTATCATCAGCACTTTTTTCCCTTCTTTTTGTAAGGCTTTGACGTATTCCAGCTTGTCTTCCGGCATTGCCTGGGCGCGGTAGTGCGCGATACCCAGGGCGCGTGCGGTTTCTGCAACGGCGGTTTCGCGGTCTCCGCTGAGCAGGTGCAGGGTCAGGTGTTGCCGCTTCAACTTGCGGACAACTTCCTCCGCCCCTTCCTTCAACGGGTCTTGAAGATAAAACACAGCTTGGAAACCGAGCTGGTTGCCGAGATAGACCGCGCTGCCGCTTTCTGAAGCCTGTTCATCCTGCGGAGGTTCTCCGGCGATTTTGGCGACATAAGCCGTCCTGCCCAATGCCCACACCTGCGTTTCCCCGTCGACGGTCAGTTGCGCGCCTACGCCTTCACCGACGTGATTGAGGCGTTGTCCGACCCGTATGTCAGGAATCATGCCGTCTGAAACACGGTGGTTGAGGATGGCGCGGGCAAGGGGATGTTCGGACTGTTGTTCCAACGCCTGCGCCACCGCGAGAACAAAGGCTACGTCTGTGCCGCTCAACAAGGAGATACGGCTGACGGTGGGATTTCCCCGGGTCAGCGTTCCTGTTTTATCGAAGATGATGTCGGTGGTTTGGGCGAGCGTTTCCAGGGTTTGCTTACCGCTGATTAAAATGCCTTCGCGCGCCAGCGAACCGGTAGAAGCTGCCAAGGCCGTCGGCGTGGCAAGCGATAAGGCGCACGGACAGGTAATGACAAGCAGGGCGACGGTAATCCAAAGCGCGGTATGCGCATCGGCGTAAAACATCCAACCGATAAATACGGGGACGGCAAGCAGCAGCTCCCCGAAAACGAATGTCGAGGCGTATTGTTCCGCCAACTCGGCAGTGCGCGGTTTTTGCGCCAAGGCACGGTCGAGCAGGCGGACGATGTGCGACAGGCGCGTGCCGCCGCCGGTGCGGTCGGTGCGTATAATCAGGGGGCTTTGCGTGTTGAGTGTGCCTGCGGTTACTTTTTCAGACGGCATTTTGGCGACGGGCAGGCTCTCGCCGGTCAGCATAGATTCGTTGACGGTACTGCTGCCTTCCAGCACCGTTCCGTCGACGGGGATGGTCTCGCCCGGTTTGACCAGCACCACATCGCCTGCTTGGAGCTTAACGACGGCGGCTTCGCGGACATCCTGTACGGCAGGATAGCCGGGCATCCGGTGGCAGAAGGCGGGTATCAGTTTCACCAGCCTTTCGGCGGCATCTCCTGCCTTGCGTCGGGCAATGTGTTCCATAAAGCGTCCGCCCAGCAGGAAAAACAGCAGCATCGCGATGGATTCAAAATACATCCCCTGCCCTGCGTTGGTGGCGAGGCTGTAAATGCCGGCGGCAAAGGTCATAATGATGGCGGCGGCAATCGGCGTGTCCATACCGACGCGGCGGTTTTTCAAGTCGCGCAATGCGCCTTGATAAAACGGGACGGCGCAATAGAATACGACGGGCAGCACCATCAGGAAGCCGCCCCAATGGAGGATTTGCAAAAAATCGGGTTCGATGTCGCCGCCGTAAAGGTAGGTCGGCAGCGCGAACATCATCGTCTGCATCATCCCCAGTCCGGCAACGGCAAGGCGGACGATGTATTGTTTGCGTTCTTTTTGGTTGGCGGCTTCGATTTTTTGCGCGTCATAGGGTGCGGCGGTGTAGCCTGTCTGCCGGATTTTCAACAGAATGTCGGAAAGGCGGATTTTGCCGTCGTCCCAGACGACGCGGCAGCGGTGTGTGCTGTAATTGAGGTCGATGCGGACGATGCCGTCTGTACGCAAAAGCTGCTGTTCGATCAGCCAGACGCAGGCGGCGCAGGTGATGCCGCCGAGCATTAAAACCGCCTCGCGCGTGCCGCCGTGGGTTTCCACAAAGTCGGACTGGACTTCGGGCAGATCGTACAGGCGGATTTGGTCGAGGATTTCTTGGGGCGGCAGTTCGGTTTTTTGCGCGTCGGCGGTGCGTTGTTTGTAATAACTGCCCAAGCCCGCATCAATAATGCTTTGTGCGACTGCCTGACAGCCGGCACAGCAGGTTTCGCGGTCTTCGTTTTCGTAACGGACGGTCAGGTGGAGGTGTTCGGGAACATCCAGCCCGCAGTGGAAACAGGTTTTTTTCATGGCATTTCGGTTTCGTCTGTGTTTAGTGCGGCGGCACAATACTCGGCAATGGCTTCGCGCAGTGCGTCTATACCGGTATTTTCAGCAACGGAAATGCGGACGGCGGCAATTTTTCCCGCAGCGTCGCGCCATATGCCCGTGTTTTGTTCTTCAGACGGCAGCAGGTCGGTTTTGTTGTACACCTTGATGCACGGAATATCGCCGGCATGGATTTCTTGCAGTACGTTTTCCACGTCTTCAATCTGCTGCCCGCTGTTCGGGGCGGCGGCATCGACGACGTGCAGCAGCACATCGGCTTGCGCGGTTTCTTCCAGCGTGGCGGAAAATGCCGAAATCAGCTTGTGCGGCAAATCGCTGACGAATCCGACGGTATCGGTCAGGATAATGCTGCATTCGGGACTGATATACAGCCGCCGCGCCGTCGTGTCGAGTGTGGCGAAAAGCTGGTCTTTCGCATATATGCCCGACTTGGTCAGCCGGTTGAACAGGCTGGATTTGCCGACATTGGTATAGCCGACCAGCGCAAACGTTTTGATTCTGCCCGATTCTCGGGATTTGCGGCGCAGGGCGCGCTGTTTTTTGAGGTTGGCAAGCTGCTTTTTCAAGGCATTGATCCGATGGGCGATCAATCGGCGGTCGGTTTCCAGTTTGGTTTCGCCCGGCCCTTTCATGCCGATTCCGCCACGCTGGCTTTGCAAATGTCCGTAACCGCGTATCAAGCGTCCCGCCAAATGGCTTAATTGTGCCAACTCGACTTGCAGCCTGCCTTCCTGCGTGCGTGCGCGGCGGGCGAAAATCGCCAGAATCAGCCCCACCCTGTCCAATACGCGGCATTGGAGGATTTTTTCCAAATTGCGTTCCTGCGTGGGCGTGAGTTCGTGGTTGAATACGACCAAATTGATGCCGTCTGCGGCAACTGCTTCCGACAGCTCCGCCGCCTTGCCCGTGCCGACAAACAGCGCGGTGTGCGGACGGTCGCGTTTGGCGGTCTCCACGATGACGGGATCGCCGCCTGCCGCTTTGACCAGCTCGACGGCTTCTGCCAATGCCGTCTGAAAGCCGTTCAGACGGGCGGCACTGCTGCCCGTACCATCTTTGTCCAACATTACGCCCACCAGCATGACGCGTTCCGGTTGCGCTTGGGTGCTGCCGTTGCGGCCTGTTCTGCCTGTCATGTATTCAATCCTGTAAATAAAGGGTAACGCCGCGTCCCGGGCTGTCTTCCGGTGCAAGCGTGATGCGGCTGCCCGTCATTCCGCCAACGCTGAAGACGATGCCGCCCGCCTCGTGCCTTCCTATGGACAGGCGGCTGCCGGGCCGCTGCCGGTAGGTATAACGGGTACACGCTTCCAAGCACCAGCGTCCGCGCCAGTGGATGAAATATTTTTCGCCTTTTCTAACCGCAAGCGTCTCGCCTCCGTTCACCTCAAAATAAGGGTAATCGGGTTTTTGCGTTTTAAACTGCCATTTCGCCTGCGCGCGCCGTCCGTTGCGGACATAGTCGAATACCGCCGTATAGAGCGTGCCGTATTCCAAAGGCTTGAGCGGGAAAAGCGCGAATTGGTACACGGTCAGCCTGCCGTTGGGGTCGTTGCCGGCGGTTAAAACCCTGACGGGGCGGATTTCGTTTTTACCCTGATACAGCTTGAAACTTTTCATCGCAATTTTGCCTGCCGCCTCGGAAAAATCAATGCTGACAGGATTGCCCGTCATTTCATATTCCGGCACGGGGTCGGGACGTTCCCCGTAAAAATAAGGCAGCGCGCCGCTGCCGACCGGATAGGCTGTATAGAGCAGCTCCTGTGCGTGCATGACTTCGTCGGTGTACACGACCGCACCGTTGTGGCAGGCGTTGCGGTAATATTTCCGTCCCGCTTCAGGCTGATTTCTGCCTTGGGCGCAATGCCGCTCAAACCTGCCGTTGCCCTGATTGAATACGACGACGGTTTTGTCGTTTTCGAGCACAAATGCCGCACCTGCTTCGTCGGTATGGCGGTCAAGCAGGGAAAGGCGGTGGTAGATTGCGCTCATCAATCCGTCCACTTGGCGTTGCTGCGTGCGGATGTCGCTGTCGGACGATTCGGCGGCTTCCTCTTCCGTGCTGATGTTTTCATGCACGCCGTTGTAGAGATAACCGGCAAGGCGTGTGCGTTCGGTCAGCTTTTGTGCGGTGTAGTGCGGATTATCGGGATGATATTCTCCATGTCCGTCTTCGGGATTAAGCGTGAGATAGCGTGCGTGCCTGCGGGCGGAATTTTCCAAAACCGGCGCGTGTGCCAGCTCGTGCAAACCGATTTGTGCGCGGATGCGGTTGAGGTAGTGCAACGCATCGTCCTGCCCCCTGATTTGCGGTGCAGACGGATAGACAAGTTCTCCCACAGGCAGGGATTGGTTTTGGGTATGGTAGAAAACGCCTGCCGCCGAACCCAACAGAAGCAGCCAGATAACAAGGGATTTCATAATGCCGCCCTCCCGACGCGGCAACGGGGTGTTTTATAGTGGATTAAATTTAAACCAGTACAGCGTTGCCTCGCCTTGCCGTACTATCTGTACTGTCTGCGGCTTCGTCGCCTTGTCCTGATTTTTGTTAATCCACCATATCAAAACGGCAAACTTGCCAATGCGGTTTCTGCTTGCCGATTGCCAAACCGGCAAACCTTTCACCGTGCCGATGCCGAACCCGATGCCGTCTGAACCTTCAGACGGCATCGGGTGCTTATTTGTCCACCCGGATGGGTGTAGGTTCGTATTGTGTCGATTCGTCACCGTAATACAGCACGCCGAGTTTGATGGGGATGCGTCCCTGCGATTTGCGGTGGGCGTTGGAATCGCGCAAGGAATAGGCGCAGCCGCAATATTCCTGCTGGTAGAAGTTTTCACGTTTGCTGATTTCGATCATGCGCGCGCTGCCGCCGCCTTTGCGCCAGTTGAAATCCCAATACACCACATCATCATAGGGCGCGGCGGCGCGGTGTCCGCAGTCGTTGATTTGCGCCATATTTTTCCAGCGTGAAATGCCCAAAGAACTGGTAAAGACGGGGAAACCGTGTTCGTGCGCGTATTGTGCGGCTTTTTCAAAACGCATATCGAAACACATCGTACAGCGGATGCCGCGTTCCGGCTCAAACTCCATGCCTTTGGCTTTGGCAAACCATTCTTTGCGGTCGTTTTCGTAATCGTCGTCTTTATCGATGAAGGGGATGCCGAACTTTTCCGCAAAGCGCACGTTTTCCTCTTTTCGGAGCATATATTCTTTGTGCGGATGGATGTTGGGATTGTAAAAATAAATGGTGTAGTCGATGCCGGAGGCAAGCATCGCCTCCATCACTTCGCCGCTGCACGGGGCGCAGCAGGAATGCAGCAAGACTTTTTTGTTGCCGCCGGGCGGAACGAGAACCGGGCGGCCGATGTCGGTAACGGTAGGTTTGTTTTGTGTTTCCATTAACTTAACAATATCTGTCGAATACGGTTGAAGCGGCTATTTTATCAGAGCCGCCGCATATAAAACAGAGTGTCAGGGCATCAGCCCGAGCTGCCTGAACGAGCAGACGCTCCGGGAGGTTACGATGAAATGGTCGAGCAGGGAAACATCAACTAGTGACATTGCCTGTGTCAGCCGCCTTGTAAACATGATGTCTTCCTGCGAAGGTTCGGGCGAGCCGCCCGGATGGTTGTGCGCGATAATCAGGCTGTCCGCATACTCGTCCAAAGCCAGTTTGACGATTTCGCGGATGTAAATCGTGTTTTCCGCAACCGTACCGCGCGACAGCTCTCTGACCGTAATCAGTTGGTTTTGGCGGTTCAACAGCAGCGCGACGCTGATTTCGACTTTTTCCTGCCCCAAATGAAAGCGTAAATAATCGGCAACGGTATCGGGATCGGATAAGGTAATTTCTTCTTGCAATTCTTCCGCCAATATCCGCCTCCCGATTTCCCTGACTACGGCGAACTGTGTGAAACTCGCCGTCCCCATCCCTTTGTATGCTGACAGTTTGCCGACCTCCGCGCTCATCAGCTTCCCCAAGCTGCCGAACTCCTGCAACAGGTAGCGCGCCAAATCGACCGCGCTCATCCCGCGCGTCCCGACGCGTAAAAGGATTGCCAAAAGTTCCGCATCGCTCAACGCCGCCGCCCCGCGTTCCAGCAGTTTTTCCCTCGGCCTTTCGCCTTCCGGCCATTGCTTGATGCTCATATTTTCCCTTTTTTAAAATAGTCTGAGATGCCGTCTGAAACAGATGTTCCCACACGCCAAATATCCGAAATGCCGTCTGAACCGGATTTCCGCTTCAGACGGCATCTGTATTTCAAAACAGTCTTACGCCGTTTCTTCCAACTCGATTGAAGCCGCCAAAAGCGACAGGCGCGCCATCACGCCGTACACATAGAGGCGGTTGTGGACATTATCGACATCGCAGTCTTTTTCAGAGCGCGGCATACCGAGCGAATCCCATTGTTCGAATACGCGTTTGCAAGCTTCGGGGGCTTCTTGAGAATTATCGCCGTTACCGGTAGGAATGCTATTGGACAGCGGAACGAACACCATACCGCCGGCGTTGAGGTTTTCGTCCGCACCACGACCTTCGTGTACGCGGAAAAAGCCGCCGATGACGAAGCGGTCCATCATATACACGACGGGTTCGCACACCGCACCGTTCATGGTTTCGTAGGTATAGATACCTTCTTGAACAATCACTTCGCTGACTTCCAAGCCTTCTTTTACCTTCGCCATTTTGTTGCGGTTTTTACGGTTCAAGCCGCGTACTTCGTCGGCGGATTTGACGCTCATCACGCCCATGCCGTAAGTACCCGCGTCAGCTTTGACAATCACGAAAGGCCGGTCGGTAATGCCCAATTCGTCGTATTTGACTTGAATTTTCGCCAGCACGCGTTCTACCGCTTCTGCCAACGCATCTTCACCTTCCCGCTCTTGGAAGTCCAAACCGCCGATTTTTTCAAAATATGGGTTGATCTGCCACTCGTCGATGTCGATCAGCTTGGCAAATTCGGCGGCAACTTGGTTGTACGCGCCGAAATGATCTGTTTTACGGCGCGTCGTCCAACCGCCGTGCAGCGGCGGCAATACGGTTTGGCTGATGTCTTTGAGAATGTCGGGAATGCCGGCGGACAAATCGTTGTTCAACAAAACCACGCAAGGCGAAAAGCCGTCGGCAAGGTGGACGCGGTCGCGGGTTCGCAGCAAAGGCTCAAGCAGGATTTTATCGCCCAAGGCGGTTTCAAACTCGGTCGGTTCAGTAACTTCCGGATTCAAGCTGCCCAAGCGCACTTCATACCCTGCCGAGCGCAAAATCTCGCTGAGGGCGTAAACGTTTTGCAGGTAAAACGTATTGCGCGTGTGGTTTTCAGGAATAATCAATACGGATTTTGCCGTTTCGCAGGCACGCTGCACCGCATCTTGCGCCGCGACTGCCGCTAGCGGGATAAAGTTGGGATTCAAATTATTGAAGCCGCCGGGGAACAAATTCATATCAATAGATGAAATTTTGTAACCGGCATTGCGGATGTCGACCGAACCGTAAAACGGCGGACGGTGCACATTCCACTGCGAACGGAACCATGCTTCGATTTTTGCGTGGTTACACAGGATTTTCGCTTCAAATGCCTGAAGTTGCGCCGAATGTTCGGGCGACATAACCGGTAATTTCATCTTTCGTCTGCCTTTGTGTGTTTTTTGACAAGGTACAGATAATAATGCCTTTGAAAGAATGACGACAAGTATTCTTTCATATCGAATCATACTTTAGATATAACTGTTTACTGAAATGGACAATATGTCTAATTTTTTCGTTAAAATTGTTTACAAAATAACACTGACTCAAAAATTAGACAAAATTTGTTGCGCGGTATAAAGAATACGTCTAAAATCCGCCCAATCCGCATTACCATTTATCCAAAAGAACAACATCATGACCACACAAACCCTCTACGACAAACTTTGGAACAGCCACGTCGTCCGCGAAGAAGAAGACGGCACTGTCCTGCTTTACATCGACCGCCACCTGGTTCACGAAGTAACCAGCCCGCAAGCATTTGAAGGCTTGAAAATGGCCGGCCGCAAACTCTGGCGTATCGACAGCGTGGTCTCCACCGCCGACCACAATACCCCGACCGGCGACTGGGACAAAGGCATCCAAGACCCGATTTCCAAACTGCAAGTCGATACTTTGGACAAAAACATCAAAGAGTTTGGCGCACTCGCCTACTTCCCGTTTATGGATAAAGGCCAAGGCATCGTACACGTTATGGGTCCCGAACAAGGCGCGACCCTGCCCGGCATGACTGTTGTCTGCGGCGACTCGCACACTTCTACCCACGGTGCATTCGGTGCGTTGGCACACGGCATCGGCACTTCCGAAGTCGAGCACACCATGGCAACCCAGTGTATTACCGCGAAAAAATCCAAATCCATGCTGATTGCCGTTGAAGGCCGTCTGAAACCGGGCGTTACCGCCAAAGACGTGGCACTTTACATCATCGGACAAATCGGCACGGCGGGCGGCACGGGCTATGCCGTCGAGTTCGGCGGCGAAGCCATCCGCAGCCTTTCTATGGAAGGCCGCATGACTTTATGCAATATGGCGATCGAAGCCGGTGCGCGCTCAGGCATGGTTGCCGTCGATCAAACCACCATCGACTATGTAAAAGGCAAACCCTTCGCACCCAAAGGCGAAGCGTGGGACAAAGCCGTCGAGTACTGGCGTACGCTGGTTTCCGACGAGGGTGCCGTATTCGATAAAGAATACCACTTCAAAGCCGAAGACATCGAACCGCAAGTTACTTGGGGCACATCGCCCGAAATGGTTTTGGATATCAGCGGCAAAGTGCCTAATCCTGCCGAAGAAACCGATCCGGTCAAACGCAGCGGCATGGAACGCGCCCTTGAATACATGGGCTTGGAAGCCGGTACGCCATTAAACGAAATCCCTGTCGATATTGTCTTTATCGGTTCTTGCACCAACAGCCGTATTGAAGACTTGCGCGAAGCCGCCGCCATCGCCAAAGGCCGTAAAAAAGCGGACAATGTACAACGTGTATTGATTGTCCCCGGCTCCGGTTTGGTTAAAGAGCAGGCAGAAAAAGAAGGCTTGCACGAAGTATTTATCGAAGCCGGTTTTGAATGGCGCGAACCGGGCTGTTCAATGTGCCTTGCGATGAATGCCGACCGCCTGACTCCGGGTCAACGTTGCGCCTCTACTTCCAACCGTAACTTTGAAGGCCGTCAAGGCAACGGCGGACGCACTCACCTCGTCAGCCCTGCCATGGCAGCCGCAGCCGCAGTGACCGGTCGCTTTACCGACATCCGCACGATGGCTTAAAGTATTTTCAGACGGCCTTTATTCATCAGGCCGTCTGAAACAACACCTTACACAAGTAAGTTTTCCTATTGCGAAAAACGTCCGAAAAACTTCTCAATCATTGATAACTTGAAAGGAAACTAGTATGAAAAAACTGTTTGCATTGGCTGCCGCAGCCCTCATCCTGTCGGCTTGTTCCAGCACTTGGTCAGGCGCAAAAAAAGATGCCAACCGCAATTGGGACAAAACCAAAGAAACTGCCGAGCGCGTAGCCGATAAAACCAAAGAAACCGCCGAACACGTTGCCGACAAAACCGGCGAAGCCGTTAAAAAAGGCGGCAATGCAATAGGTCGCGGCATGAGCCATGTTGGCAGCAAAATCGAAGCCGCTACCGAATAATTCGGTAAATCAGGCCGTCTGAAGCTCCTGACTCCGTTTCAGACGGCCTGATACCTGATTACTTGTTCAGACATTTTCACGATTCCAAGCAAAGGGAGAAACAATGAGTAATCCGTCAAGCTGGTTTGGTATTCACGCTCATGATTTGGATCGCGCCAAAGCCTTTTACGAATCCGTATTCGGCAAGCCCCTGCAAGACGTTGGCGGCAACGGATTCCGTTTCATCATTTTTCCAGCCGATTACACGCAACACGGTACGGCCGGCATGATTTGGCACGACAGCAACGCCCAACCCTGCCACGGCGGTACAACCATTTTCTTCAATTGCCCGGATTGTGCCGAAACAGCAGAAAAAGCCGTTGCAGCAGGCGGCAAACTGTTACAAGAGAAATTCCGCATTGCCAACGGCTTTGCAGCATTTATCGAAGACACAGAAGGCAACCGAATCGGTTTGCACAGCACACGCTAACCCGAATAGCCATAAAATTTCCCATTATTACTATAAGAATCTGACATGAAAGCCTTTACCAAAATTACCGCCATCGTCGCCCCGCTCGACCGTAGCAACGTCGATACCGATGCCATCATTCCCAAACAATTTCTGAAATCCATCAAACGCAGCGGCTTCGGTCCCAATGCCTTTGACGAATGGCGTTACCTCGACCACGGCGAACCGGGTATGGACAACAGCAAACGCCCGTTGAATCCGGATTTCTCCCTGAACCAGCCGCGCTATCAAGGCGCGCAAATCCTGTTGACGCGTAAAAACTTCGGTTGCGGCTCTTCACGCGAACACGCCCCTTGGGCATTGGACGACTACGGCTTCCGCGCCATTATCGCCCCCAGCTTCGCCGACATCTTCTTCAACAACTGCTACAAAAACGGGCTTTTGCCCATCGTTTTGACAGAAGAACAGGTTGACCGGCTTTTCAAAGAAGTCGAAGCCAACGAAGGCTACCGGCTCTCCATCGACCTTGCCGGACAAACCCTGACCACTCCCGGCGGCGAAACATTCGCATTCGACATTACCGAACACCGCAAACACTGCCTCTTAAACGGTTTGGACGAAATCGGCCTGACCCTGCAACACGCCGACGAAATTCACGCCTTTGAAGAAAAACGCCGCCAAAGCCAGCCTTGGCTGTTTAACGGTTAAACCTATGCCGTCTGAAGGCCGTTCAGACGGCATTCCTGATAACATATAATTGCTGCGGCTAATGCAAACTGAGGGGCGATAAATTGCTTTCATCTTTTAAGCGGGCTTAGCAACACTCTAAATTAATGCAATAATGCAACTCTCCATTTCAAATGAATTTTTAGATTTTTAATATGCAACAAATTAAATTTATTGACTTATTTTCCGGAATGAGCGGCATCAGGAAAGGATTTGAACAAGCCTGTCGGAAACAGTCGGTTGCTTGCAAATGTGTTTTTACTTCAGAAATCAAACCGGCAGCTTTGGAAGTATTGAAGCAAAACTACCCTGATGAAGTGCCGTATGGAGACATAACGAAAATTGAAACAGGGGATATTCCCGATTTTGACATTCTGTTGGCAGGCTTCCCTTGCCAGGCTTTTTCTTTCGCCGGAAAAAGATTGGGCTTTGAAGATACGCGGGGAACGCTTTTCTTTGATGTGGCAAGGATTTTAAAAGCAAAAAAACCAAAAGGTTTTATTTTGGAAAATGTGGAAGGATTGGTGACACACGATAGAAAAGATCCGACACAAAAAATAGGGCGCACCCTGACCGTTATTTTGGAAACCTTGGAAGCATTGGGCTACTATGTTTCTTGGAAAGTTTTAAATGCAAAAGATTTCGGCATTCCCCAAAACAGGAAGCGCATTTATCTGACAGGCAGTTTGAAATCCAAACCTGACTTATCTTTCGAAACAACTCCAAGTCCGAAATTAAAAAATATTTTGGAATCGGGACTGCCTACCGAAAGCAGCCCTTTCATCAAAAAATTGCTAAAAAAATTTTCCCCGTCCGAACTGTACGGAAAATCAGTAAAAGACAAACGGGGAGGGAAAAACAATATCCACAGTTGGGATATTGAATTAAAAGGCGCAGTAACCGAAGAAGAGAAGCAATTGTTAAATATCCTTCTAAAAGAACGGAGGAAAAAAAAATGGGCTTCAGAAATCGGCATCGATTGGATGGATGGGATGCCTTTGACAAAAACACAAATTTCAATTTTCTATAAACACCCCGATCTCCAAAATATTTTGGACAGCCTGACAGATAAAGGCTATTTGGTTTTAGAGCATCCGAAACAAAAAATTGGCGGGCAAAGAATCAAAGACGAATCCCTGCCCAAAGGCTACAATATTGTTTCAGGTAAAAAATCATTTGAAATCAATAAAATATTAGACCCAAACGATGTTGCGCCAACCCTAGTTGCAATGGATATGGAGCACCTTTTCGTCGTTGACAACGGCGGTTTGCGTACACTTACCGGAAAAGAAGGTTTGCGCTTATTCGGCTATCCGGACGATTATTCGTTTGATATTCCTAAAAAAGACAAATACGATTTATTGGGCAATACCGTTGCCGTTCCTGTGATTAAGGCGGTATCCGAAAGACTCCTGCATACTTTATAAACCGACAGGGATAAAATGATAAAACTTACTGCACAACAAATATTTGATAAGTTGCTGGATGAGGAAAAAATCTTATCGGCTAATGGTCAAATTAGATTTTTCTTGGGCGATGTAGATATTATCGTCAAACAAAAAGATGTTGTCGGCAACATCATTCAGGAATGGCTCGGCGGATGGTTGAGAAAAAGGGAAATTGAATTTGATGTTTCAACCAATACCCAAATGCCTCCCGATTTCTTTTTAAATAAAAAAGACCGCAGCAGAGAATTGTTGGAAGTAAAGGCGTTCAACCGAAATGCCAGCCCGGGTTTTGATATTGCAGATTTTAAAATGTATTCTGATGAAATCATTCATAAGCCCTATATGCTGGATGTAGATTATTTAATATTCGGTTACGATATGGACGACAACGGCAATGTAACCATCAAGGATTTATGGCTTAAAAAAGTATGGCAAATTACTAGAAGTATGGATGGATGGGCAATTAATCTTCAAGTCAAAAAAGGTGTGGTGCATAAAATCCGCCCGGGTGTTTGGTACAGCATAAATAAAAAGAATATGCCTATGTTTGAATGCTTGGAAGATTTTGTTTCCGCAATTGAAGAAACCGTTTATCAAAACCCGGCAACACGGCATAACGCATCCTTATGGAAAAGGAAATTTGAGGAAGCCTATAAAAAATACTACAACCGATCGATTTCTATACCCCGTTGGCACGAAATTGCACATAAATACAAAAAGAAATAACCCTTCAACCATCAACCCATAAGGAAACTTAAAATGACCAAACATATCGCCATCCTCCGAGGCGACGGCATCGGCCCTGAAATCGTTGCAGAAACCGTCCGTGTACTCGACAAACTTATCGAACAAGGTTTGGATGCCGGCTACGAATACGCACCTTTGGGCGGCGAAGCCTACGACGAATACGGCCATCCCTATCCCGAATTCACGCAAAACCTCTGCCGCAAAGCCGATGCCGTCCTGCTCGGCGCGGTCGGCAGCCCGCAATACGACAATCTTGACCGCCCGCTGCGCCCCGAGCGCGGCTTGTTGGCAATCCGCAAAGACCTGAACCTGTTTGCCAATTTGCGTCCTGCCGTTTTATATCCCGAGCTAGCCAACGCCTCCACGCTCAAGCCTGAAATCGTTGCGGGTTTGGATATTTTGATTGTGCGCGAACTCACCGGCGATATTTATTTCGGCGAACCGCGCGGCATCCGCGTTCTGGAAAACGGCGAACGCGAAGGCTACAACACCATGAAATACAGCGAAAGCGAAATCCGCCGTATTGCCCACGTCGCCTTCCAATCCGCCCAAAAACGCAGCAAAAAAGTCTGCTCCGTCGGCAAAGCCAACGTTTTGGAAACCACCGAACTCTGGCGCGAAATCTTTGAAGAAATCGGCAAAGAATACCCTGATGTCGAGCTTTCCCATATGTATGTGGACAACGCCGCCATGCAGCTCGTGCGCGCGCCCAAACAATTTGACGTGATTGCCACCGGCAACATCTTCGGCGACATCCTCTCCGACGAAGCCTCCATGCTGACCGGCTCCATCGGTATGCTGCCTTCCGCTTCTTTGGACGAAAACGGCAAAGGCCTGTACGAACCATCTCACGGCTCCGCCCCCGACATCGCCGGACAAAACAAAGCCAACCCGCTTGCCACCATCCTCTCGCTCGCCATGCTGCTGCGTTACAGCCTGAACGACGAAGCGCGCGCGCAACAAGTTGAAAACGCTGTACAAAAAGTGCTGCAACAAGGCTTGCGTACCGGCGATATTTACGAAGAAGGCACGAAACTCGTTTTCTGCTCCGAAATGGGCGATGCGGTACTCGCCGCCTTGTAAAAAACAAAGCGCGGTGTTATCCGCGCTTTTTCATCTGCCCGTTCGTCAACCGCCTGCAAACCCACCGTTTACCGGCAGGAAATGCCATCAATCCCCGCCTATGTTAGGATAAACGCCTTTACCGGCCCACACAAAGGATCATCATCATGAAAAAAATCATCTTCGCCGCGCTCGCAGCAGCAACCATCGGCACTACCTCCGCCGCCACCTACAAAGTAGACGAATATCACGCCAACGCCCGTTTCTCCATCGACCATTTCAACACCAGCACCAACGTCGGCGGTTTTTACGGTCTGACCGGTTCCGTTGAGTTCGACCAAGCAAAACGCGACGGTAAAATCGACATCACCATCCCCGTTGCCAACCTACAAAGCGGTTCGCAACACTTTACCGACCACTTGAAATCAGCCGACATCTTCGATGCCGCCCAATATCCTAACATCCGCTTCGTTTCCACCAAATTCAACTTCAACGGCAAAAAACTTGTTTCCGTTGACGGCAACCTGACCATGCACGGTAAAACCGCCCCGGTCAAACTCAAAGCCGAAAAATTCAACTGCTACCAAAGCCCGATGGCGAAAACCGAAGTTTGCGGAGGCGACTTCAGCACCACCATCAACCGCACCAAATGGGGCGTGGACTACCTCGTTAGCGTTGGCATGACCAAAAGTGTCCGTATCGACATCCAAATTGAGGCAGCCAAACAATAAATCTTGATACGAGTCAATAAAAATGCCGTCTGAAAGAGTTTGGAAATCGAGCTGACCCAACTTTTCGACCTGAAACAATACGGACAACTCGAACTGCGCCTGTTTGCCGACAGGGTTCGCAATCATGCCGACGACAAAGACATTAGGAATGCGGACTCAAACCGCCTGCGCAATGACGGCTACTATATGCCCAACCTGCCTGTTTCCCGCTACGGGCTGGGTGCAAGCTGGAATAAAGGGGCATGGCAAATCGGCAGCAGCCTGACCCGCTACGCCGCTGCCAAACACACCGGAAACATGGCTGCGGCATACAAAGAACCCTCACTCGGCTCCTACGCCCTGCTCGATGCCTATGTCAGCCATACGCAAAAACACGGCAGATACAGCACAGAATGGTTCTTGGACGGCCGAAACCTGACCAACCGTACCGCGCGCGCGCAAAACTCCATACTCAAATACATTGCGCCGCTGCCCGGACGTTCTATCCGCACCGGTGTGAAAATTTCGCTGTAAATTGAAATAACGCGCTAAACCAAATGCCGTCTGAAATATTTTCAGACGGCATTTGTAAGGCGGCGGCAGCTTTTGCCCAAATTAGCAGCAGCTTTTGCACCGTCGCAGCGTAGAAAATTGTATAAGCTTTTGCACAAATTTATCCCCGTTTAATGGCCTGTTAAACGGGGATTATCTTATGTCTTTAAAAGTAGTATGCCGCCCGCTGTCAGAACTTATAAATCAGGTGGTCGTCGTAGCTTGAATTGCGGTTGATGGTGCTGCTCACTGTCAGGGTTTGGCTGCCTGCAAAACGCTCCCATCCGGGCAGGCGCAGTTCGGCCACGAGGTCGAGATAGGCGGGCAATTCGCTGCGGGTGCTGCTGAAAAAGATAAAGGGTGGGCGCACCATTGCCATCAGGCGCAGGAACTCTACCATGCCGAAGTAGGCTGCCTTGCGGTAGTTGCCCTGCTGGGTGCAGACGTAGGGCGGGTCGAGTACCAATAACGTGCGCGGGTTGCCGATATGCTGCGGTATCAGCTCGCGATAGGATTGGCTGACTATCTCCACGCCTTGCAGGTAGTCTTGTACCTCGGGGTAGTCGCTGAGGCTGATGCAGTTGTACATGGTTTTGCGGCATAGCTCGTCCAAATCGGCGGCGGTGTTGCCGCTGAATAGCAACCATGAAACCAAGCAGTCGAGGTCGATATAGCTGCCGAAGCTGCGGATGGCAGCCACGATGGCGGCCTTAATTGCCGGCGGTACCAGTTTGCTGCGTGGAACGGGGGCCAGCAGCCCGGCAAGCAGGCGGCGCAAATGGTTGATGTCGGGAATGTGTTGCAGGCGCTCGCTGTAGCCGTCGTAGTCGTTATAAATAACGCGGGCGGCCGGTTTGCATTGTTTGGCGGTATGCGATAAGAGGCCGGAACCGCCGAAGGCGTCTAAGATTGTCCAATCCTCCCCATTGCCGGGGATATGCTCATTTAATACCTGTTTAAACAGCTTTAAAAAGTTACGTTTTTGGCCGGTGAACGGCAGGGGTGCTTTGCGGTACATAAGTGCCTTTCTGCGTAGTGTTCGCAATTTCGGCACTCGGGGCGCTCCGGGTTGTTAAAGAACTGAATTGGTTTACTGTTTTGCAGCGTTGGCACTTGATTTGCACGGTGCCGCTGCCAATGGCCAGTAATTTGCCGCAGCTTTTGCATCGGTATTGCATTATTTTTCCTACATTGCGTGATACAATCCGCGTGGGTCAATGCAGGCTATCTCTGCTTGGCTGTCGCGGCGGGTGTTCCCGCACCCGCCGTGTCGCCGTCTTAGTTTTTTCCTCCCCGCCCGTGTGGCGGGGTTTTTCATACCTGCCTTTTTAAAGCGGGCACGATGGCGGCAAGGTCGTTGGGCGACCAGCGCCAGCCGTCGGGCAGCCCCAATGCGGCGGCGCACCACTCGGAGCAGAACCAGCGGCGGCGGTTTTGCGGCAGCCCGAAGGCAATACCCAATGCGCCCCTCAGGTCGTAGCCTTGGCCTCGGGTTTCCGCCCATACCCTTTGCAGACGTTCGTGTGCTTCGGAGGTTGACTCCATTTGGATCAAGTCCCACTTGGCCGCAGGCAGCGGCATGGTTTTCACGCGCACGCCGCCGTCCCGGATGGAGGCGGAATAGCATTGATACGCTGCCTGTTCGCCATTGTTTTTTTCTGTCAGCCTCACTGCAATCTCGCAGTGGCTGTATTGTCCTCGTGTGAGGGCACGGGTCAGCCAGTCGGTCGCCCTTGCACACCATACGCGCCAGCCGCTGCCGTCGCGACGGCCTTTGTAGAGGGCTAGATAAATTTTCCGCTCGCTCATCTGTTGGTCTCCCCGTCTTCAATTTGCTCATAGCTGGCCGTCCAGCCGCCGCTGTAGTCATATTCCAGAGGATTTTCGGCTTTGAGCAT
>NZ_JAGTUI010000118.1:0-810 GCF_018224585.1 Neisseria sp. Marseille-Q1983 | reverse complement strand
GGCCATGGCCTGACGATGGACGCCTGCCGGCCCGTCGGCGGCAATCGCAAACTTTTACAACGGCCGGCGCGCGACGTTGCTGTGCGCCCGGCGCTGTGCTGCAATGTGGGGGCGCTGGATTTCGGCGCGCCTTCAAAACCATTCCATCATGAAAAAAATCGTTGTTCTGGCAGTTGTCTCCCTGGCCTGCAGCATCAGCATGGCCGCCGGAGACAAGGCCCCCACGGCCCAGCAAAAGCTGATGGGCACCTGCAACACCGAAGCCGCCGGCAAGAAGGGCGACGAGCGCAAGGAGTTCATGAAGTCCTGCCTGTCCGACGGCAAGAAGCGCCAGCAGGAACGCATGAAGACCTGCAATGCCGACGCCACCGGCAAGAAGGGCGACGAGCGCAAGGCGTTCATGAGTGAATGCTTGAAGAAGGACTGAAGCTCCCCCTGAGCGGCTGACGCCGCTTCCCCCTCTCTACCCGCTTCGCGGGGGAAGGGGACGACACCCTCGCTGCGGGGCGGCCCTTGCTCGGTGTCCCTTGGTGGGGGCGCGCTACTTGCAAGGGTGGCGTTCGATGCCACAGGCAACTGATACGAAAATATGGGCGATGGTCTTGCGGCCATCAAGATATCTAGCATGACCACGAACACCTACTCCCTGCTGCAGACCATCGACGATCCCGCGGATCTGAGGCGTCTGTCGCGTGCCGAACTCAAGACCCTGGCCCAGCAGCTGCGTGCCTACGTGCTCGACAGCGTCTCCAAGACCGGCGGGCATCTGAGTTCCAACCTGGGCACGGTGGAGCTGACGGTGGCGCTGCA
>NZ_JAGTUI010000117.1:0-882 GCF_018224585.1 Neisseria sp. Marseille-Q1983 | reverse complement strand
GTGATGTGGCATGGCCTAAATGGATTGCATATGGGGTGCTTGGAGCTGCCGCAACGGGTGTCGTTGCATTATCGGAAAGCGATACATGTAATGGGAAATGCCAGGAAGAAAAAAAACGTAAGAAATGTTTAGATGCTACAGCAGACAACATTAAAATGGTTACAGCAAAAACATCTTATCTAACATTACAAAAAAGTGTTTCCATCCCTGCTGTTGCGAGATACACAGCATTGATTGAGAGGGGTAGTATTGCCCCTCCAGTTAAAATGGATGGAAATACTATTGTAGATGGTAACCATAGAATAGTAGCTGGATTATTGTGTAATCGAATACCTGCTAGTACCCCAGGAACTGCTCCATTATCTAAACCAAGAATACCTTTGAGAGATATACAACCAGACCCTATAGATTGGTGGTAATAAAAATGATATCAAATGACATTCAAGAATTACTTAAAAATATTACAAAGTCTCTAATTAAAATCGAAACAAAAGAATTAGATGTCTTAATTTCTAGACAGTTAACCCATATAGATAATATTGATTTTCACAGATATGAAATATCCCATAGGGAAATTGGAAGTCTAAAATTTTCTTTCTGTTCATTTCGTGGTGCCTTCATAAGCTATAGTTCTTTTACTAATTGTAATTTTATTAATTGTTCTTTTATTACGGCAATAGCTTGTAATACAAAATTTACTAATTGCACATTTATTAATTGTGTATTCAGATCAATGCATATACAAGATAATTTAATATCTAATTGCTCTTTCCAAAACTGCTATATAGAAGATAATATATTTTCTACGAATAAAACATAATTTATTACAAAGCATCACCTGCTTCGACTACAACGGCAACGGCCAAATCATCGCCCAACACC
>NZ_JAGTUI010000116.1:0-886 GCF_018224585.1 Neisseria sp. Marseille-Q1983 | reverse complement strand
ATCCAGAAAGCGCCGCTTACTGCGTCCTGGCCAAACTGATCGATGCTCTGAACGCGCTTCTCGAGCACGTCAAGAAAGGCATTCGGGAAGCGAATAGCGATAGTGATTGCTTTCTTTCCATCTGACGTTCAGAGAACGGCATCATGGCCCTCACCGCGATCATCCAGCACACGGCCCAAGAGCCTGGAAATCTGCAGGGCTTTGATAAGAGTGCTTGGCTGAGCGACTGACTCGTGAACGCCGTCCCGGTATTCGGCTGCCGGCTGCCCCTGGATGTTATGAAGGATCTTGGTAGCATGGGTCTAGCGCGCAACCATCCGCTACAGACTCCGCCTAACAGCTACCCTTATGCGTGACGCACATGCGATGACTTCTGGTCACAACGCGCCCTATGTACCGGCATCCACGCCTCGCAGCGCGGATGTGATCCTGTACTTGGACCTTGATGGCGTAGTCCACCATGAGAAGGTACTCTGGCATCCCCGCAAGGGCATCTACATGAGCCCATACCAAGCTCCTGGCCATGCGCTGTTTGAGTGGCTTCCCATTCTGGAAGAGGAACTGGCGCCATATCCCTCTGTGGCCTTGGTGCTGAGCAGCACCTGGTGCATTCGCCCAGGTTACGCCAAGACGCTTCAGCGGCTGCCTGAGCGACTGCGCGCGCGATTCATCGGCGGCACATACCACAAGCGTGTCCATGGGGCTGATCCTTGGAACCTAGCGTCGTTCCAGAGCACCCCGCGAGGCATGCAGATCTTGGCAGACGTGCAGCGGAGAAAACCGCGCCACTGGATCGCCCTGGACGATGACATTGAGGACTGGCCTCCGCTCGCTATCAGCAACTTGGTAGCTTGTGACGGCACCACCGGGCTTTCCGACCCGGAAG
>NZ_JAGTUI010000115.1:0-888 GCF_018224585.1 Neisseria sp. Marseille-Q1983 | reverse complement strand
GAATGTTAAGAAAAGTAATGCGCCCCTTTGATGGGACGCAATATATAAGGTTTTGGGTTTCTGTTTTTTGGGAATGATGGGATTTTAGGTTTCTGTTTTCGCGGGAATGACGATTTAGAAGTTGCCTGAAATTCAAAAAAACGAAGCTTAAAAAAACGGATTCCCATTTTTTGCGGGAATGACGGGATTTTAGGCATTTGTTTTTGATTTTTGCGGAAACGGAAAACCGCCGCAATGGCGGCGGTCGGCTTGCCGGCGGATGCCGGTTTCGGGGGTTAGAATTTCACACGGATACCGGCGGTATATTCGTTGGCAAATACCCTTGTATCGTCAAATTTGCCCAAATAATTGAAGCGGTAGCCCAAATCCAAAGTAACGTTGGGAGCGACTTCAAAGCCGACACCGCCCAATGCGCCGATGCTTGCTTTGGTTTTACTGTATTTTCCGTCTTCATCTTTTAAGGTCAATCGGTTCAGTCCCAAACGCGCGCCGACATAAGGTTTGACGATGGAATTGGTGTTGAAGTCTTTGATGACGGCAACGCCTGCGCCTTGGAGTGTGGCGGTAGTGTCGTCAATTTTGTCGCGGACGCGGTAGTAGTCTGCGGCAATACGCATATCGCCGGCATCGAAGCCGACGGAAACGCGCGGGAGGAAATTGTTGGATGTTTCGCCATCGTAGCGGATGGAGGAAAGACCCGCATCGCCCTGTACATAAACGCCCGGTTGGTTGTCGGCGGCAAATGCGGCAGCGGGAAGGGCAAGCACGGTTAATGCAGTAAGGAGTTTTTTCATTTCTTGATTCCTAAAAATGTTTAAAATTTTTTGAATATCGGAATCCGTTAGGGAATCCGTTAGGGAATCCGTTAGGGAATCCGTTAGGGAATCC
>NZ_JAGTUI010000114.1:0-891 GCF_018224585.1 Neisseria sp. Marseille-Q1983 | reverse complement strand
CCGGGTTTGGCCAATACCTGACCGCGTTCCACGTCTTCACGTTTGGTACCGCGCAGCAATACGCCTACGTTGTCGCCTGCCTGACCTTCGTCCAGCAGTTTGCGGAACATTTCAACGCCGGTACAGGTGGTTTTTTGGGTTTCTTTCAGACCGACGATTTCAATCTCGTCGCCAACGTGGATGACACCGCGCTCTACACGGCCGGTTACTACGGTACCGCGACCGGAGATGGAGAACACGTCTTCGATAGGCAGCAGGAACGGTTTGTCCACGGCACGCTCGGGAGTCGGGATGTAGCTGTCCAATGCGGCAGCCAGTTCGAAGATTTTTTCTTCGTAAGCGGCATCGCCTTCCAAGGCTTTCAGTGCGGAACCTTGTACGATCGGGCAGTCGTCGCCGGGGAAGTCGTAGCTGGACAGCAGGTCGCGGATTTCCATTTCAACCAGTTCCAACAGCTCGGCATCGTCAACCATGTCGCATTTGTTCATGAACACGATGATGTAAGGTACGCCTACTTGGCGGGCCAGCAGGATGTGTTCGCGGGTTTGCGGCATAGGGCCGTCGGCTGCGGAACATACCAGGATTGCGCCGTCCATTTGTGCGGCGCCGGTAATCATGTTTTTAACGTAGTCGGCGTGGCCCGGGCAGTCTACGTGTGCGTAGTGGCGGGTTTCGGTTTCGTATTCTACGTGCGAGGTGTTAATGGTAATACCGCGTGCTTTTTCTTCGGGGGCGTTGTCGATTTGGTCGTAAGCTTTTGCAGCACCGCCGAATTTTTTAGCCAAAATAGTAGTCAAAGCGGCAGTCAGGGTGGTTTTACCATGGTCAACGTGACCGATGGTGCCAACGTTTACGTGCGGTTTGCTACGTTCGAATTTTTCCTTAGCCATG
>NZ_JAGTUI010000113.1:0-902 GCF_018224585.1 Neisseria sp. Marseille-Q1983 | reverse complement strand
TACGTTGCTTATAAAATTGCCAATATTTTTTGTCTTCCATAGAGAAAGGTGTGTAGCGTAGCTCATTATAAGTTAGGTCAAAATATTTATAGGCATTCTCCATATCGCCCAATTCATAATAAACGATTCCTGTCCATATGAACACACCTGCTGCAGGTTCATCTTTTCGTGCCTCAAGTGCAATTAACATCCACTCAAGGGCTTTTTGATAATCGCCTAATTTTTTATAATTTTCTGAAATACCACAGGCGATTGCCGAAGTTGGCTCGACGAATTGAGTGGCTGGTTTGGGTAAAAGTTCCCATGCCTGCTTTAGAATATCAATGCTTTCCTCCGGCATAGTAGCGTCATTTGAGTTACATACAAAATCATTGATTTTTTTGTTCAATTCATAATTTACTTGGTCTAAATACATAATTTATCCTTCTTAGATTAACAACCTTTAGGTAGCTTACCATTTTTAGGTTTATGGGGATTTTTATAACGCTCTTTACTTTTCGCTCCACGAGAACAATTACCAGGTCCGTATTCCAATCGGTAATTATTGGGGTCAAGCATCCATTTCCGTACTGCCTGAGACTTAGCCCCATAATAACGACCAGATCTTGGTGGTCTGATTAAACCCAATGGGTCAATCCACTCCTGCGCATTCGGAACAAACGAATAAAGGTTATCCCCACCCAATAGCCCAATCGGGTCCTGATTGATGAAACGTCCAGTATCAGGCTCGTAATAACGCATCCGGTTGTAATGCAGCCCGGTCTCTTCATCGAAGTACTGGTTTTGCAGTCTGAACGGCTGATGCGCATCCTTGTAAACCCGCCCGTCCTTTTTCAGACGACCCCAGGCGGTGTATTCGCCGTACCACAAGAGATTGCCGTGGATGTCGGTCATCTCGCGCG
>NZ_JAGTUI010000112.1:0-927 GCF_018224585.1 Neisseria sp. Marseille-Q1983 | reverse complement strand
CCCAATCGGCTGTGCATTCATCCGCCATACTATGTCTCGCTCTCGCCCTGTTTGCCGGTAGCATCCACCAGCGGCAGCTCGTAGCGGACGGCAGTAGGCTCGGATTTAACGCACTGCTTATCGCGCCAGTAGCTCGGCCACCAAAAGCTCAATTCGTCGGCGTTAAACGGGATGATGCTCACGCGGTTGCCTTGGTTGCCGCCCAAACCCATCAGGCGGCCTTGTCTGTCTTTGCCCACGATAAACATCACATGATTGCCGCCGGGGCGTTTTTTGACCGCCAGGCAGCCATAGGCCGGTTTGCTCAAGCGGGTAAGGTAGCGTTCATCCGCCCACGCCCCGGCGCGATACCACGCGGGCACCACGAAGCGGTCGGATTCAGCCAGGCACATACCAACAAAACACCCGCACCAAGCCACTTCATCGTTTTTCCACCATGCTTTCTCTTCGCCGTTGTAGCCGCCAAACTTCACCAGCCATCGCAGGATTTCCGGGTTGTGCTGCGGGCCCGGCATCTCACGCAAGCCCAAGTGGCTTTTTGCCTTGGCAATCCACGGCAATTCGGTTTGTTTCGTCATTTTTAACCTCCAACAAAAAAGCCCGCACAATGGCGGGCAGAAACGTAAGTCTTTGATTTTCCCAGCTAGCCTTATATTTGGTGTTTTTATACCTAATAAAAAATATCCCATTGTTTTAAAACAGGATATTTCTTGCGCTCCAGCTAGCCTTATTTCAGTTATTAAGGATTACTTAATAACTGGTTTTCAGGTAGCCTGAAGTAATAACCGCCGCGTACCCGGATACAGCGGGCAGAGGCGGCGGTCGTCAAAACTATTCCGGCGGCGGTGGCGGCTCGTCATCATCCGCCACCACCACTGGCGGCTTCTCGGCGGCTGGCTGGCGGTGGTAGCCCAGCTTGCCCAGCAC
>NZ_JAGTUI010000111.1:0-988 GCF_018224585.1 Neisseria sp. Marseille-Q1983 | reverse complement strand
ATGGGCATTACGCGCCTGACCACTATGGGCGATACCTCCATCGTGCCGTTCTTCAATGCCTTTGGCGTGGCATTGCTCAATGCAGACGGCAAAGCGCGCAATCTCGACAGCATTATGCTGGATTTGTCCGACCGCTTTTCCAAAATGGACAGGGTGCAGGCCTACAATCTGGCCAAAAGCATGGGCTTGGACGACGGCACGATCAACACCCTGCTGCTCGGGCGTGCCGAAATGGAAAAGATGCTGGAGATGCAGCGCAACCTTTACCGTTCCGGCGAAAAAGAAATTGCCGTCAGCCGCGAACTGACCCGCTCCCGCGCCTACCTCAACCAACAATGGGACGCGCTGAAGAATATGGTTGCCGACGCGCTCGCCCCGCACCTGTTGCGGCTGGTAAAACTGGTCAGCAGCTTTGCCGACTACCTGATGCGCAACGAAAACACGATGAAGCACGTTTTCGAAGGCTTGGCGTTTGTATTGGGCGTGGTGCTGATTCCGGTGCTGTGGTCGGCAGTAACGGCGCTGTATGCCTTTATCGCCCCGTTCGCGGCGGCCGCCGCTGCCGTTGCCGCACTTGGTGCCGCCTTCGTGCTGCTCTATGACGACTACAAAACTTGGGCGGAGGGCGGAAAGAGCCTGTTCGACTGGGGCGCGTTTACCGGCTATATCAAAACCTCCAAAGTATCGGTGGACAGCCTGAAATCCGCCTTTGTTTACCTGCTTACCGGCTACAAGTCGTGGGCGGAAGCGGGTAATGCCGCATTCGACTGGCTGCGCCTGAAGGGGTTTATCGACGAAAACGGCGTATCCCTGCGCTCGCTGGCCAACGGCTTTAAGAACCTTGCCCAAGACATCTACCAATTCGTTGCTCCCGCATTGGAAGACCTGGGCGAAATCTTCACCGCACTGGGTAACAAAGACTATAACCTCGCCTGGGAAGCGGCAAAACGGCTGGCTTCCCGACCTGTGAACTTCGTGGCGGAGCAGG
>NZ_JAGTUI010000110.1:0-994 GCF_018224585.1 Neisseria sp. Marseille-Q1983 | reverse complement strand
TCTTTGAGCTAAGGCGAGGCAACGCCGTACTGGTTTTTGTTAATCCACTATAAAATTTGAAAACAGCTTCCCGACTTTAACTTATCAAAAGCATATTGCATCCTTTTTAAAGGTTATAGAAAAACAATATTGTAAGGATATAATAAATTCCTAATAAAACAATATGTTAATAAAAAAGGTACAGTCAAATCCCTTAAAAGCGGCTACGGCGTACATGACATTTATGCCAACCGGCAGCCTTTGGGCAAAGGCAATATGAACGTCAACTTTGCCGTCAATAATATCGGCAACAAAAAATACCGTTCACACAGCCAACGCTTCCCCGACGACGACGGGCGTGTACCGTTCTACGAACGCGGCAGAGAGTTTGTCTTCGGTTTGAACTACCGCTTCTGACCTGCCGTTTTAAAACAATGCCGTCTGAAAGCCTTTCAGACGGCATTTTTTATGGAACTGCCCTGTTCAACAACACGGAATGGACACCAGATTTCCTGCTCCAATACAGATGTTTTATCGGCTTTTTTACTTCAGGAATCGGAATGTCCAAAACCAGCCGAAGGGTTCTCCGTGGAACACCAATACTGAAAGATGGTTTGAGAATATTTCGGCATAGGATTGCATATGTTTCAACACACAGGACGACACATAAAGCGTCGCCCTGTGTGTTGTCCTGATTTGGAAGGGGTTACCCCCTCCCAAATAAAGTCTGATTCTACCGCTCTAAAGGGCGGGGTTTCAACCGAAAAGGAAATACGATGAAACACATCCCGCATCTTGCCCGAATTGGAAAGAAGCCAATAAACCAAACCTTCCCGTCCTTCAAAGCGGAACTCAACCGTTAAAGAAATTCCGATAAAGCAGGCCGATCCTTTTGTCCCATACAAACCTATGCCGTCTGAAGACCCTTTCAGACGGCATAAGTTGAAAATGCGGCACACCCAAATATAGTGGATTAACAAAAATCAGGACAAGGCGACGAAGCCGCAGACAGTAC
>NZ_JAGTUI010000010.1:0-60665 GCF_018224585.1 Neisseria sp. Marseille-Q1983 | reverse complement strand
GCGCAGCTTATCGGCAAAGGCATATAGGCAGATACGCGTAACCTGCATATGGAAAGCGTTCAATATACGGTTACCGACAAACAAGGCAGGCCTGCCGACAGGATCAGTCTGTCCACCGGCTACGGCAGCGACGGAGATAGCCACCCGCAGCGGTATCAACACTCGCAACATACAAATCACCGACGAAGCGGGACAACTTGCTCGAATCGGCAGGACTGCCAAGAAACCGAAGCGCGTATCTACACCGGCATCGACACCGAAACTGCAGCCCAACATACAGGTCGTCTGAAAAACAGCTTCGACAAAGACGCGGTACACAATGCCATCAGGCTTAACTTTCTCTATCTAATACAGCCCCAAACTTTTTACTGTTTAAATAAATTTCCAAAGGCTTGGGCAGACCGTAATCTTTCAAATGGCCCGGCTTTATCCAAATGCCGTCTGAAGGGCTTTCAGACGGCATTTGCCCTTCAAACGGCGTAATCATCAGCAGCCGGTGCGTCAGGCGGTGGGTCAGGGTGGTCTGTTCGTCCATATCTGCCATGGTCAGGGAGAATTTGGCGGCAAAGTCGGAAAGCCCGTTCAAACTTTCAAAACACGGTACGCAATACAGCCCGCCCCAAATGCCTTTGGCGGGGCGTTTTTCCAGCAAGATTGCGCCGTCCGAGTTGCGGACAATCAGCCAGTAAAGCGGCAGGGTTTGTACTTCAGGGGCAGTTTTTTTACGCGGTAACTCGGCAATGCGGTTTTGCTTTTTTGCTTCACAGATGTCTGCCATCGGGCATTGGTGGCACAAGGGTTTCGTCCGTTTGCACACGGTTGCCCCCAAGTCCATCAAGCCCTGCGTGTAGGCGGGCATATCGGCGTTTTCAGACGGCATCAGACTTTCGGCAAGTGTCCAGAGCGAGTTTTCAAATTTTTTGTCCTGCGGATTGCCGTCGCGGGCAAATACGCGGCAGAGCACGCGTTTGACGTTGCCGTCCAAAATGGTTTCGCGGCGGTTGAAGGCGAAGGCGCAAATGGCGGCGGCGGTGCTTCTGCCTACGCCGCAGAGGGTTTCCAAGTCTTTGCGCTCCGATGGAAACGTACCGCCGAATTGTTCGACGACTTGTTGCGCGGCTTTGTGCAGATTGCGCGCGCGGCTGTAATAACCCAAGCCTGCCCACAGCGATAACACTTCGTCTTGCGGCGCGGCGGCAAGCGTCTGAACGGTCGGGAATTTTTCCAAGAAACGCGGATAGTAGTCCAACACGGTGGCGACCTGCGTTTGCTGGAGCATGATTTCGGAAAGCCAGACGCAATAAGGGTTTTTGACCTGCCAAGGGAGGTGGTGGCGACCGTGTTGTTTTTGCCAGCGGATGAGCCGTTCGGAGAAGGGGATGGGTGTGTTCATTAACATCAATATGTGGTTTTATTTATATTTAAAACAGCATGTTATGGTATAACATTGTAAAAGTAATTCTTATTGACTTATTTTTTGTAGGGGTATATAACTCATATAAAGAGACTTTATTGCGGTATTGAAATTATTTATCAACAAGCAAGGAGTATCAGCATGAAAGCAATGGTTTATCACGGCGCAAACGACATCCGTTTTGAAGAAAAACCCCGCCCGCAGATTATCAATCCGACCGATGCGGTGGTGAAAATCGTCAAAACCACGATTTGCGGTACCGACTTGGGTATTTGGAAAGGCAAAAACCCCGAAGTCGCCGACGGTCGTATTCTCGGCCATGAAGGAATCGGTATTGTAGAAGAAGTCGGCGAGGCTGTAAAAAACATCAAAGTTGGTGATAAAGTCATTATTTCATGCGTCAGCAAATGCTGTACTTGCGACAACTGCAAAATCCAACTCTATTCACACTGCCGCAACGGCGGCTGGATTTTGGGCTATATGATCGACGGCACGCAGGCCGAATACGTCCGCACGCCTTATGCCGACAACAGCCTTGTTCCGCTGCCCGATAACGTCAACGAAGAAGTCGCCCTGCTGTTGAGCGATGCCTTGCCGACCGCCCACGAAATCGGCGTGCAATATGGTGATGTCAAACCCGGCGATACCGTATTCATCGCCGGTGCCGGTCCTGTCGGTATGTCCGCCCTGTTGACCGCCCAACTGTATAGCCCTGCCGCCATCATCGTTTGCGATATGGACGAAAACCGTTTGAAACTGGCGAAAGAATTGGGCGCGACCCATACTATCAGCCCTGCTTCCGGCGACGTATCCAAACAAGTCTTTGCTATCGTCGGCGAAGACGGCGTAGATTGCGCGATTGAAGCCGTCGGTATCCCGGCTACATGGAATATGTGTCAAGACATCGTGAAACCCGGCGGCCATATCGCTGTGGTTGGTGTACACGGTCAATCCGTTGATTTCAAACTGGAAAAACTATGGATTAAAAACCTTGCCATCACAACCGGTTTGGTAAACGCCAATACCACTGAAATGCTGATGAAGGCAATTTCCAGCAGCTCAGTCGATTACACCAAAATGCTGACCCATCATTTCAAATTCAGTGAATTGGAAAAAGCCTACGACGTGTTCAAACACGCCGCCGAAAACCAAGCGATGAAAGTGGTTTTGGAAGCGGATTAATCGGCGTTGAATCAGTTGTTTTTTTAAGCGGATGCCGTCTGAACGTGTTTCAGACGGCATTTTTTCAGCCGCGTAAAACGGGCTGTCCGGCTGCTGTTGAATGAACTGACCGTTATTTTTATTATGCGGAAGATGGATGGGCATTTTAGGGGCGGTATGTCGGAGTGGTATTGCTGTGTATGCCTACTGAGTCGCCAATAGGCAAAATGCCGTCTGAAGCAGGAAAGGGCTTCAGACGGCATTTTTACGATGCGGTTCAGGCTTTGGGTTTCAACGCCGCCGCTTCTTTGGCGAGGCGGGTGATGGTGTCCCAGTCTTTGTTTTTCACAGCTTCTTTCGGGGTCAGCCAAGAGCCGCCGACGCACAAGACGTTGGGCAGTGCCAAGTAATCGGGTGCGGTGGCGAGGCTGATGCCGCCGGTCGGGCAGAAGCGCACGTCGGCATAAGGACCGTAGAGGGCTTTGAGCATCGCTTTGCCGCCGACGACTTCGGCGGGGAAGAGTTTGAGGGTGTCGATACCGTGTTCCAAAGCCAGTTGGACTTCGCCCGGAGTAGCAACGCCGGGAATCAGAGGAATGCCGCTGTTGTGTCCGGCTTTGGCGAGGGATTCGTGCAGCCCCGGGCTGATGGCGAAAACCGCGCCTGCGTCTTCGACGGCTTTGAGCTGTTCGGGATTGGTTACCGTACCCGCGCCGACGATGGCGTTGGGCACTTCTTTGGCAATCAGGCGGATGGCATCGAGGCCGACAGGGGTGCGCAGGGTGATTTCGAGGGTGGGGATGCCGCCTTCGACAAGGGCGTGGGACAAATCGACGGCAGTACTCAAGTCGTCAATCGCCATTACCGGTACAACTGCGCCGGCGGTCAGGATTTCGCGGGGGGTCAGTTTGGACATTTTAGGTCTCCGTTGGGGACTGTATCGTAATAGGTTCGTTAACATGGTTTCAGACGGCCTGATTGTTTTAAAAGGCCGTCTGAAAAGGGTTTAGGCAAATTCGCCGCCGAAGCTCATCGCACCGGTTTCGGCGCTGCTGGTCATGCTGCGGAAGTTGGCGAAGAGTTCGCGGCCGCAACCTTGTTGGTTCGCGCTCAAGTCGATACGTTCGACTTCGCGGGCGTTCCATTCAGCTTCGTCAATCAGGACGTTGAGTTCGCCGGTAACGGAGTCGAAGCGGATCAGGTCGCCGGTACGGATTTTGGCGATATTTCCGCCCATCAGGGCTTCAGGCGTCATGTGGATAGAGGCCGGAACTTTGCCGGATGCGCCGGACATACGGCCGTCGGTCAGCAACGCCACTTTGAAGCCGCGGTCTTGCAGGATGCCCAAAGGCGGGGTCAGTTTGTGCAACTCGGGCATACCGTTGGCACGCGGGCCTTGGTAGCGGACGACGCAGACGAAATCGCGTTCCAATTCGCCGCGCTCAAACGCAGCCAACACTTCGCGTTGGTCGTTGAATACGATGGCGGGCGCTTCAATGATGCGGCAACCTTTGCGCACGGCAGATACTTTAATTACGCCGCGACCGATGTTGCCTTTCATCAGGCGCAGACCACCGTCTGGGGAGAACGGATTGTCGGCTTTGCGCAGGATGTCGTCGTTGCCGCTGGTTTCGGGGGCTTCGCGCCATTCGAGTTTGCCGTCGATGAGGAAAGGCTCTTTGGTGTAGTGGCGCATACCGCGTCCGACGACGGTATCGACATCGTCGTGCAACAGGCCTGCGTCCAGCAATTCGCGGATAACGAAAGGCAGGCCGCCGGCTGCGGTAAAGTGGTTTACGTCGGCTTTGCCGTTGGGGTACACACGGATCAGCAATGGGATGATGGAGGAAATTTCGTCGAAGTCGTCCCAGTTCAAAATCACGCCGGCGGCACGCGCCATGGCAACGAGGTGCATGGTGTGGTTGGTCGAACCGCCAGTTGCCATCAGGCCAATCAAGGCGTTGATAAAGGATTTTTCGGTCAACATTTCGCCCAATGGTTTAATCGTGCCGTTTTTGATGCCGCGCGCGAGGTGTCCGGCGGCGTAGCGGGTCAGGGCTTCACGCAGGTCGGTGTAAGGGTGGACGAAAGCGGCGGCAGGGAGGTGCACGCCCATCATTTCCATCATCATTTGGTTGGAGTTTGCCGTGCCGTAGAAAGTGCAGGTGCCCGGGCTGTGGTAAGAACCCATTTCGCTTTTCAAAAGTTCGTCGCGTCCGACTTTGCCTTCGGCGAAAAGCTGGCGGGTGCGGGCTTTTTCTTTGTTGCCGATACCGCTGGACATCGGACCTGCCGGAACGAAGATGCCTGGAATATGACCGAAAGACAAAGCGCCAATCATCAAACCCGGTACGATTTTGTCGCATACGCCCATAAACAGGCTGCCGTCAAACATTTGATGCGACAGACCGATAGCAGTACTCATGGCGATCACGTCGCGGGAAAACAGCGACAATTCCATACCGGCGTAGCCTTGCGTGATGCCGTCGCACATGGCGGGTGTGCCGCCGGCGACTTGGGCGGTCGCGCCGTTTTTCTGTGCTTCGTCTTTGATTTGGTCAGGAAAGTCTTTAAACGGTTGGTGTGCGGAAACCATGTCGTTGTAAGCGGTGATAATGCCTAAGTTGGGGACGGTTTCCTGGAGCATTTCGATTTTGATGCTTTTGGGCATAGAGGCATAGCCGTGCGCCAAGTTGGAGCAGCCGAGCTGGTTGCGCTCTAAGCGTCCCATTTGTTTGGCACTGTGGATTTTCGCCAGATATTTTTCACGCGTCAGACGGCTGCGTTCGATAATGCGCTCGGTGATTTCGGCGAGTTTGGGGTGGATAGGAGTAGTGTTCACGGTCGGTCTCCTGTCGGAACGGGGTGATATTGGGGATTTGTTTGTGCGTTTCTGATTTTTGTATCGGGTATTCAGACGGGGAGTGTTTTAAAAGGTATGCCGTCTGAAAGTGGGAAGCGGGTGCTATTATAGTACAAAATTTGTAATTTTGTTACAAAAAAATCAGGCATTGAAAAGAAATTTGATTTAAATCGCAGAATCTTTCGATTGTTGTAACGGAATAGGGAAACCTGCCCGATTTTTGGACTAGGTCAAATAAATTGTAAAAATGGGAATAGACAAAAAGTGTAGCGGTGTGTAGTATTACTACTCATTATGCCGCCTGCCTTTGTTTCCGATATTGCGATGCAGCGTGATGGGGAAAACAGGTTTCAGACGGCATCGAAAAATTCTTTCCTGACGAGATAATACGATGAGTACACAAACAAATTTTGATTTGGTGTTGTTCGGTGCGACCGGCGATTTGGCGATGCGCAAGCTGTTGCCCTGTCTGTACCAGGCGCATGTTGCCGGTCTGCTTCATCCCGAAGGGCGTATTTTAGGGGTCAGCCGCAGCGAGTTGGATACCGAAGGTTTTCTGGCGAAGGTGGAAACCAGTTCCAAAATCCATGTGAAAGAAAATTTTTCCGATGAGGCTTGGGCATCGTTTGTCGAACGTCTCGCATATCTCAAAGTCGATGTTACGCAGCCGGACGATTTTGCCGCTTTGGGCGATTTGGTCAAAGCGCGCAAAGAAACCGACAACGTCGTCATCTATTTGTCCACCGCGCCCAAATTCTTCGCGCAAGCCTGCGAAAACCTTGCTGCGATCGGTTTGAATGCCGACAATGTGCGCGTGGTTTTGGAAAAACCGCTGGGTACGGATTTGGCTTCTTCCCAACAAATCAATACCGATGTTGCGCGTTATTTCAAAGAAGGGCAAATTTACCGCATCGACCACTACCTTGGCAAAGAAAGCCTGCAAAACCTGCTTGCGCTGCGTTTTGCCAATGTAATGTTTGAGCCGCTGTGGAACAATAAATATATCGAAAGCGTGCAGTTGACCATCGCCGAACAGCTCGGTGTGGAAGAGCGCGGTGAGTTTTACGACATTACCGGCGCGTTGCGCGATATGGTGCAAAACCACTTGATGCAGATGCTGTGCATGACTGCGATGGAAGCCCCCGCCAGCTTGGATGCCGACGCGGTGCGCGATGAAAAAGTCAAAGTCGTCAAGTCATTGAAGCCGCTGACCGTCGAATCTGTCAATGAAAACGTCGTGCGCGGACAATATACCGCCGCCAAAGGCATGAACGGCTATCTTGAAGAAATCAACGTTCCGCAAGACAGCTTTACCGAAACCTACGTCGCCATTAAAGCCGAAATCGAAAACGAACGCTGGAAGGGCGTTCCCTTCTACCTGCGTACCGGCAAACGCATGACGGGTAAAGTGGCGGAAATCGTTTTGAACTTCAAAGATTTGAACAGCCATATTTTTGAAGGCAGCCGCACCGCGCCCAATCGGCTCGTTATCGAGTTGCAACCATATGAATCCGTGCGCCTCTATACGCAGATGAAAACCCCGGGTGCAGGCAATAAGGTCGAAATCGTGCCGCTGGCAACCGATTTGGGCAAAGCATTGGAAGGCCGCCGCGCGGAAGCTTACGAGCGCCTGCTGTTGGATGTGATTAACGGCAAACTCGCTTTGTTTAACCGCCGAGACGAACTCGAAGCCGCATGGGAATATGTGATGCCGATTTTGGAAAACTGGGCAGGCAATACCACGCCGCCGCACGGCTACGGCGCGCACTCGTGGGGGCCTGAAGCTGCGCGCGAACTGTTGGCGCGCGACGGACACAAGTGGCACGAAGAGCAGTAATACAATAATGCGTTCAGACGGCATGGGGTTTGAAATGCCGTCTGAACGCAAGTAAAGCAGTATAGTGGATTAACAAAAATCAGGACAAGGCGACGAAGCCGCAGACAGTACAAATAGTACGGCAAGGCGAGGCAACGCTGTACTGGTTTAAATTTAATCCACTATAAAAAGCAGTCCCGATATTTGGTATCAAAAGCATAAACAACTGTTCGGCCGACATATTGCTCAACCCGTTTCCATAACGGAATATGCCGTCTGAAATAAAAAAAGGACACAAATATGTTTGTTTGGCACGAATACGAAAATGCGGCAGAAGCGGCGCAGTCTTTGGCTGACGCAGTGGCGGATGCTTTGCAGGGCGCACTGGACGAGAAGGGCGGTGCGGTGTTGGCAGTTTCCGGCGGACGTTCGCCGATTGCATTTTTCAACGCCCTGTCGCAAAAAGATTTGGATTGGAAAAACGTCGGCATCACCTTGGCAGATGAACGCATCGTGCCGACCGTCCACGCCGACAGCAATACCGGTCTGGTGCGCGAATACCTGTTGAAGAACAAGGCGGAAGCGGCAATGTGGATTCCTATGGTGGAAGACGGAAAAACTGAAACCGAATTACATCCCGATGCTGTTGTCGATTATGCACTGAAACATTACAAACAGCCCGATGTTTTGGTTTTGGGTATGGGAAACGACGGGCATACGGCTTCGATTTTCCCGAAAGCTCCGCAGTTTCAGACGGCAATCGACGGTTCGGCAGGTGTCGCGTTGGTGCATACCACGCCCGTTACCGCGCCGCACGAGCGCGTCAGCATGACCTTGGATGCGATTGCCCATACGGGGCATGTGTTTTTGGCGATACGGGGCGAAGAGAAAAAAGCCGTGTTCGATCAAGCCGCACAAGGCGAAAACCGCGAACATCCGATCAGCTTTGTATTGAACCGCCAAGGAGTGAACTGCCATGTCTTCTACGCCGAATAAACAAGCCGGATATCCCCGATTGGTCGCCGACATCGGCGGTACGAATGCACGCTTTGCTCTGGAAACCGCGCCGCGCGTCATCGAAAAAACCGCCGTGCTTCCGTGTAAGGACTACGATACGGTTACCGATGCGGTGCGTGCCTATCTGAACCAAAGCGGTGCAACAGGCGTACGGCACGCGGCATTTGCCATCGCCAACCCGATTTTGGGCGACTGGGTGCAGATGACCAACCACCATTGGGCGTTTTCCATCGAAACCGCCCGTCAGGCTTTGGGGCTGGACACCCTCATCCTTTTGAACGACTTTACCGCGCAGGCATTGGCGGTAACGCAGACTTCAAGCAAAGACCTGATGCAGGTAGGCGGGCAAAAGCCTGTCGAATTTGCCCCCAAAGCCGTTATCGGTCCCGGTACCGGCTTGGGCGTGAGCGGATTGGTGCACAGCCCCGCAGGCTGGGTGGCTTTGGCAGGCGAGGGCGGGCATACCAGTTTCCCGCCGTTTGACGATATGGAAGTGCTGATTTGGCAGTACGCCAAAAACAAATACGGCCATGTTTCCGCCGAACGCTTTTTGAGCGGCGCGGGCTTGAGCTTGGTTTACGAGGCTTTGGCTGCAAAACAGAAAGCCAAACCCGCCAAACTGATGCCGTCTGAAATCACGGAAAAGGCTTTGAGCGGCGCGTCGCCTTTGTGCCGTCAGACTTTGGACATCTTCTGCGCCATGCTCGGCACGGTTGCTTCCAACCTCGCCCTGACGCTGGGCGCACGCGGCGGCGTGTACCTGTGCGGCGGCATTATTCCCCGCGTGTTGGAATACTTCAAAACTTCCCCGTTCCGCAGCCGTTTCGAGAACAAGGGCAGGTTTGAAGCATATCTTGCCGCGATTCCCGTGTATGTCGTCTTGAGCGAGTTTCCTGGAATTTCCGGTGCGGCTGCGGCTCTCGACAACCATTTGAGAAACGTTTAACCACAGCGGCTCCTTGCAGCGGGGCTGCATTATCGAAGGGCATATCATTATGTTAAGCAAAATCAGCGAATCACTGGCAAACCTTTCCGGTGCGGAACGCAAAGTCGCCGAATGTGCATTGGCGGAACCCAAATGGTTCGTCCATGCCGCCGTTGCCGAAATTGCCGAACGTGCGTCCGTCAGCCAGCCGACCGTCATCCGATTCTGCCGCAGCTTGGGTTATAAAGGGCTGCCCGAGTTCAAGCTCGCCTTGTCCGCCAGCATCGGTCATGAGGGTATGCCCTATGTCCACGAAGAACTCAACGCCGACGACGATATGGCAAGCGTGGTCGAGAAAGTGTTGGGCAATGCCGCCGCCTCGCTGTTGGGCGAACGCCGTTTCCTGAAAGAATCGGAGCTGGAAAACGCCATTGCCACGCTGATGCACGCCCGCCGCGTTGAGTTTTACGGTGTGGGCAATTCCGGCATTGTGGCACAGGACGCGCAACACAAGTTTTTCCGTTTCGGAATGTCCACGGTCGCCTATGTCGATACGCACACTCAGCTGATGGCAGCATCCGTTTTGAGCGATCAGGATGTTTTGGTTGCCATTTCCAACACGGGTTCGTCTATCGAACTTTTGGATGCGGTCAGCATCGCCAAAGAAAACGGCGCGTCTGTCATCGCACTGACCCGCAACGATTCGCCTCTGGCGCAACTTGCCGACTGCGTGTTGAGCGTTGCCACACAGGAAAATGCCGAACTCTACACGCCCATGGTTTCCCGCCTCTTGCAGCTTGCCGTCATCGACATTCTCGCCATCGGACTTGCCCTGCGCTTGGGCGATGCTGCCAGCCTGCAATTGCAGAAAAGCAAAAAAAGCATACACAACAAGCACATCGATTACGACAAAGATTGACCTTCAGACGGTATCCCACAAATGCCGTCTGAAATGCCGAACAACGGTCGTCGGCGGCTTGCGGCAGTTTCCGGCAGCCTTTTCATCCCACAACAAAAAACCTCATTCAGGAGCATACAGATGAAACACCTTCACGACTTACCCGCATGGTCGAAATTGTGGAACCACTTTGACGACAGCAAAACATTGCATATGCGCGAAATGTTTGAGCAAGATCCGCAGCGTGCGGAACGCTACTGGCTGCAGGTCGGCGGACTGACGCTGGACTATTCCAAAAACCGCATCAACGACGAAACCATGTCGCTTTTGTTCGAGTTGGCGCGTGAAGCAGGCGTGCCGGAGCGGATGCGGCAGATGTTCCACGGCGAAAAAATCAATACGACGGAAAACCGCGCCGTCCTCCACGTCGCCCTTCGCAACCGCACCAATTCGCCGATTGTGGTTGACGGTGAAGATGTGATGCCAAAAGTCAACCGCGTTTTGCAACGTATGGGCGAATTTGCACACGAAGTCCGCAGTGGAAGCTGGCTGGGCTATACCAACCAAGTCATTACCGACGTTGTCAACATCGGCATCGGCGGATCGGATTTGGGCCCGTTGATGATGTGTACCGCGCTCAAACCTTTCGGTCATCCACGCCTCAATATGCACTTCGTCTCCAACGTGGACGGCTCGCAACTGCGCGACGTATTGTCCAAAGTCCACCCCGAAACCACGCTGTTCATTATCGCCTCCAAAACCTTTACCACGCAGGAAACGCTGACCAACGCGCTGACCGCGCGCGAATGGTTTTTGAATCATGCGGGCGATGAAAGTGCCGTCGCCAAACATTTCGTTGCTGTTTCCACCAACCAAAAAGCCGTTGCCGAATTCGGCATCGACACCGCCAATATGTTTGAATTTTGGGACTGGGTCGGCGGCCGGTACAGCCTGTGGTCCGCCATCGGATTGCCGATTATGCTGTATCTCGGCGAAGAAAACTTCATCGAAATGCTCAACGGCGCGCACCTGATGGACCAACATTTCATCAACACTCCGCTCGAGCGCAACCTGCCCGCCATCCTCGCCCTTATCGGCATCTGGTACATCAACTACTACGGCGGCGGAAGCCACGTCATCGCACCTTACGACCAACACCTCCACCGCCTGCCCAAATTCATCCAGCAGCTCGATATGGAAAGCAACGGCAAACAGGTTACGTTGGACGGCAAAGCAGTCGGACACGAAACCTCGCCGATTATTTGGGGCGAAACGGGCATCAACGGCCAGCACGCCTTCTTCCAACTGCTGCACCAAGGCACGCACATCACCCCCATCGACCTCATCGCCTCGCTTGAAAAACGCAGCAACCTGCCCGGACACCACGAAATCCTGCTTGCCAACGTCTTCGCCCAAGCAGAAGCCTTTATGCGCGGCAAAACCCCCGACGAAGTCCGCGCCGAACTCAAAGCGCAGGGTATGGATGAGGCGCGTATCGAAGAGCTGGTTCCGCACAAAACCTTCTCCGGCAACCGCCCGACCAACCTCATCCTGATGGATAAGGTCAACCCCCGCAATATGGGCAGCCTGATTGCCATGTACGAACACAAAACCTTCGTCCAAGGCATCATTTGGGGCATCAACAGCTTCGACCAGTGGGGCGTGGAACTCGGCAAACAACTGGCTAAAACTATTTTGGGCGAACTGACCGGCGAAACCGTGCCGCAAAAGCACGACAGCTCGACCGAACGCCTGATTAACCTCTACCTGCAGACCAACCTCAAATAAAACCTGAGGCAAAATGCCGTCTGAACGCCGACCGTTTCAGACGGCATTTTTATCGAATAGGAAAACCGTCGGTAAACTTGCAGAGCGTGTGCAATCCCGATATGATGGTTTGCATAAATTTAAACATGTATGTTCCGCAGCCATGTACTTCAAGTGCCGTAGCGTGTGTGGAAATACGCAACAGACAGTCCGTGTTTGGACGGCAAAGGAAATCCGATGAAAAAAAACTTACCCGCACTGGCATTGGCAAGTATGCTGATTTTGTCGGGCTGCGACCGTTTGGGTATAAGCAATCCGTTTTTCGAGAAGGAGGTTTCCTGCGGAAGCGAAGAGTCTAAAGAGATTTTGGTCAAACTTGTCCGCGACAATGTCGAAGGGGAAACCGTCAAAACTTTTGACGACGATGCATTCAAAGACCAGGCATTTGCCGATATCGGCATATCGCATATCCGTAGCATGGTCGAACGTTTGGGCATAACCGTCGATGAAGTCCGAACCACCGAAAAAACCGACACGTCCAGCAAACTCAAATGTGAAGCCACGTTGAAACTGGACGTGCCCGACGATGTTGTCGATTATGCCGTCGCCGCCAACCAATCCATAGGCAACAGCTATAAGAAAACGCCCGACTTTTTTGAACGCTACTACCGTAAAGAAGGCGCGTATTACATCAAAACCATTTCTTACAGCGTCCAGCCGACAGACGACAAAAGTAAAATCTTTGCCGAACTGAATCAGGCATACGATATCATCCATCCGCTCAGCGAGCTGGTGTCTATGGCACTGATTAAAGAGCCGCTGGACAAAGCGAAACAAAGGAACGAAGAACTTGAAGCGGCAGAAGCCGCCGCGCAGGAAGCGAGGGAGGAAGAAGAAGCGGCGGCGCAGGAGGCATTGAGCCAAGAACAGGAGGCAGCCCGCGTATCAGAATGGGAGGAGCGCTACAAATTGTCGCGCGGCGAGTTTGAACAATTTTGGAAAGGTCTGCCGCAAACTGTACAGAATAAACTGCAAGCTTCGCAGAAAACATGGAAAAGCGGTATGGACAAAATCTGTGCCAACAATGCGAAAGCCGAAGGTGAAACGCCAAACGGCATAAAAGTCAGCGAACTGGCATGCAAAACGGTGGAAACCGAAGCACGCTTGGAAGAGCTGCACAACCGTAAAAAAGCCCTTATCGACGAAATGGTCAGGGAAGCGGACAAGAAAGAAAGAACTGCCAAAGCGGCTCTGAACAGCGCGGTTCAGGCACTGCCCGCCGATATTGCCGAAACCGTCATGCCCGAGTACCGCAACTGGCAAAACGGTTTGAATGCCAAATGCGCCGACGGCGACGAATACGGCGTGGCACAATCCGACTGCCGTACCAGAGAAATCAATGCGAAAACCAAAGAAATCCAAGGTTATCTGATTAACTGACCTTCGATTTGAAGATGCCGTCTGAAATGCTTTTGCGTTTCAGACGGCATTTTTTGTCGGGATGGCAATTTTGAACAGCGACCGTTTTTTGTCGGGTATAAATGCCCGACTTACGGCTGCGGGTTGAAGCCGTAGGGCACATTGCCATACTGCCGTTTGTTTTGTTGCGGTGTGTTGCCGCTATTCTGTAAAGAAAGTATGTGCGCCGAGGTAGTTTTTGGCGTAAAACGGTGTGGAGAGTTTTTCGGTTTTGATGGTTTTGCCGCTGCTGGGGGCATGGATGAATTCTCCGTTGCCGATGTAGAGTCCGACGTGTGAGTAGCGGTGCGCGCCGCCGGTGTTGAAGAATACGAGGTCGCCGGCCTTGAGGCGGCTGTCGGGAATTTTGCGGCTTGCCGCCGCCATGTCGCGGGCGGTGCGCGGCAGCTTGACGTTGAGGGCGTTTTTGTAAACGAATTGGATCATGCCGCTGCAATCGAAGCCGGTTGCGGTGCTGCTGCCGCCCCATTTGTAGGGCGTGCCGATAAGTCCGAGGCTGTGGAGCATGAGTTCCTGCGAGCCTTGTGTGCGGTCGATGTGGCTGATGCGGACGGCTTGGATTTGCCGGACTGTCTGTTTGGGTTTCGGTTGGCGGTGTTTGCCGGAGGTTGTGCCGCATGAGGCGAGGAGCAGTGCGCTGAGACAGAGGAAAAGGGTTTTGTCGAGGGGAAACATGGTTTTTCCTTTGCGGGTTCTGATATGCCGTCTGAAGGTGTTTCAGACGGCATTTCTATAATAAACCTTCTATGGGCAGCAGGGATAGGATTTTTGCGGCGATGCGTTTCCAAAGTTTGGCTTCGGGTTCGTTCGGGTAGGTTTTTCGGGTGGCGGGATCGTGCCATTGCAGGCGGTTGTGTTTGTCGAGGGTAACGCGGTAGGCGTATTCGGGCGTGGTATCGGCAAGGGTGCGCTCCATCTGTTCTGCGATTTTGGGGCTTTCGATGACGACACCCATTTCAGTATTGAGCCGTGCGGAACGAGGGTCGAGGTTGAATGAGCCGATGAAGATGCGTTTGCCGTCCACGATGAAGGTTTTGGCATGCAGGCTGGTTACGGAGCTGCCGGTCAGGCCTTTGTCTTTTGTAGCGGGGACGGCATGGTTGGGTTGCAGCTCGTAGAGTTTGATGCCGGCTTTGAGCAGCGGTTTTCGGTATTTGACGTAGCCGGAATGGACGGCGGCAACATCGGTCGCCTGTAGCGAGTTGGTCAGAACGGTAACGTCTATGCCGTCCTGCACCAGTTTTGCCAGTGCGTCTGTGCCGGATTTTGTGGGGACGAAATAGGGTGAAACCAGATAGACGCTTTTTTCGGGCTGTTTGAGCGCGTCTTGCAGCCGCCCGGCAATCGGCGGTTTGCGGCGGTCGCGGTCGAGTCCTTTTGCAGGGTCGTCGCTGATCAGGCGGGTTTGGACGCTCTGCCAGTCGATGCGTCCTGTCTGTATTTTCCGGTAGAGGGGCGACTGTTCGACGGTTTCGCGGTAGCGCAGGAGCGCGTGTCTGGACGTTTCGTCGTTGTATCCGAGTGCTTGAAGACCCTTGCCGATGTCGCCGCTGCGGATGATGCGCGTGGCGTTGTGGGCGGAATGGCTTGCCCAGTAGCGGTCGAAGTCGTGCGATACTTCGCCGACGACGCTGCCGGTGGCGAGGATGTCCAGATCGGCGAAAACGGTGTCCTCACCGACTTTGAAGTATTCGTCGCCGATATTGCGTCCGCCGAGTATGGTGGCGCGGTTGTCGGCGGTAAAGGATTTGTTGTGCATGCGGCGGTTGAGGCGGGGGAAGTCGGTCAGGTAGCCGAGTGCGCGCCATTTGCGTAGGACGAAGGGGTTGAACAGGCGCACTTCGATATTGGGATGGCTGTCGAGGGCAAGCAGGAGATCGTCCAAGCCGCGCGTGTTGTTGTCGTCCAACAGCAGGCGTACGCGCACGCCGCGTTCTGCGGCAAGGTATATGAGGTTGAACAGAAGTCTGCCGGAAATGTCGTTGCGCCAGATGTAGTATTGCAAATCGAGGCTGTGTTCGGCAGATTCGATAAGGGCGGCGCGGGCGGCAAAGGCTTCGTGGGGGTCGTCGAGCAAGTAAATGTCGGACAGGCGGCTGTCGGACGGGAAATGGCGGATGTGCAGGACTTTATCCAAACGGACGGGGGAAGCAGTGTCAAAATGGCGGCTTTCCGTGCGTTCGTCCAAGGGCGGCAGCCATGCGGCGCACGAGCAGAGCAGGAGGAACAACAGGGGAAGGAGGCTGCGTGTTTTCATAGGAAATCGGTTCAGACGGCATTGCCTGTGTTTTGGGTTGGCGCACATGGAAGTGCGACATCATAATCCAAACGTTGAAACGGGTAAAAGTTTTGCGTGCGGACCGCTTCAGGACGGTGTATTCCGTGTCAGGTTGGTGCCGTCTGAAACGTGCAGCCGATTGAATACCAGCGATGAGGCAAGGGTGATGCCGCCGATGCTGAGCAGGGTCATACGGAAGGCGGAATGCAGACCTGAAGAAGCCGGTATCAGAAATGTCCAGTTTTTAAGGATTAATGCGCCGGTAACAATGCCCATGCTGATGGCAAGCTGTTGGTTGACCGCCATCAGGCTGTTGCCGCTGCCGGTCTGTTGCGGGCGCAAATCGGCGAGGGTCAGTGTGTTCATGGCAGAAAACTGTAGGGAGTTGCACGCGCCGATCGCCAGCGAGAGGAAAATCCAAATCCACAGCGGCGAGTTTCCGTCAGGCAGGGCGAGCAGCATGATGAAGGCGGCAAGCAGCTTGGTGTTCCAAAGCAGTACCGTGCGGTAGCCGAAACGTTTCATGAGCGGTGCAATCAGCGGTTTGACCAGCAGCGAAGACAAGGCGACGGGTGCGACCAGCCAACCCGACAGGCTTGCGCCGAAGCCGAAAGCGACTTGAAACATCAGGGGCATCAGAAAAGGAATCGAGCTGATGCCGAGACGGCTGAACAGATTGCCCGCCAATCCCAAACGGAATGTGCGTATCAGGAACAAATCGGCGGAATAAATCGGGCGCGCCGCCGTTTTCATATGTTTGAAATAAGCCCGGGCGGACAGCAAACCCGCACACAGCGCAGACAAGGTCAAAAACAGGGGCAGCCCGTGGGACAAGCCCTCCATTGCCGACAGCAGCAGGCAGGCGGCAGCCGAAAAAATCAAATAACCCTTAAAATCCAAAGAAGTATCGCCGCCCTTAATATCGGGCATAATATTCCTTCCCAATACGAGGCCCAGCAGCCCGATGGGCAGGTTGAGCAGGAAAATCCAGTGCCACGAAGCATATTCGGCAAGATAGCCGCCCGCCACGGGCCCTAAAACCGGCCCGATCAATGCAGGCATAACCGCATAATTAATAGCATTGAGCAGCTTCGATTTTTCATACGCGCGCAAGATGGTCAGGCGCGGAATCGGAACCAGCATCGAACCGCCTACGCCCTGGACGATGCGCGAGACTGCCAACTCGGGCAGCGATTCGGATGCGGCGCACAATGCCGACCCGAACATAAAGAGGGCGATTGAGCCGAAAAAAACCTTCTTCGTTCCAAACCTGTCTGCCAAATAACCGCTTAAAGGCATCAGCAGGGCAACGGTCAAAGTATAGGAAACAACCGCCAACTGCATATTTAAAGGCGGCTCGTCCAAATCGGCGGCAATTTCGGGCAGGGCGGTATTTAAAATAGTCGCGTCCAGCATCTGCATAAAAATGGCAACCGCCAGCAGAAGCGGCAGACCGGAAGACGGGGCGCGGGCGGATAAGGCGTTTTTTTCCATAAGGCGATTGTACCCCATTCTCACACCGCGACCGCTTCCAAATGCCGTCCGAACGGCGGAAAAGCGCAATCATTACACGTTTACAAATAAATGAAATGTCGTTTTATCATAATGATTACTATTATCAAAAAACAGGGAAAGCAAGGTGCGGCAAGCATCGGCTCGGGAAGCTGCAAGAAAAATCAGATTATTTTTTAAAATTATACTTGACCCGCAACAGTCAATTACTTAAAGTACCCGCTTAACTTCCGACAGAAAAACGGGCATCCCCGTCCACAAAAAAATGAGCGCAATCACCCCACCCAAAATCATTACATTCGACAGCAAACCGACAGATGTCTATTTTTTCGGCACTTGCGTCCTCGATCTCTTTATGCCCGAAGCCGGTATGGATGCCATTACCTTAATCGAGCAACAGGGCATACGGGTTCATTTCCCGATGGCGCAAAGCTGCTGCGGCCAGCCCGCCTATTCATCCGGCCATCCGACCGAAGCCTTCGATGTCGCCAAAGCGCAACTCGACCTTTTCCCCGAGGAGTGGCCGATTGTCGTACCGTCCGGTTCGTGCGGCGGTATGATGAAACACCATTGGCCGACGCTGTTTAAAGGCAGCGAGTACGAGGAAAGGGCTGTGGATTGCGCCGGCCGCATCATCGAGTTTACCCATTTCCTGCTTGCCATCGGCTACAAGCCCGAAGACAAAGGCAAACCCGTCAAAGTCGCCGTCCATACCTCCTGCGCCGCCCGCCGCGAAATGAACGTCCATCTTTCGGGCTGGCAGCTGATCGACGGTATGGAAAACGTCGAGCGCGTCGTTCACGACCACGAAAGCGAGTGTTGCGGCTTCGGCGGCACATTCTCCGTCAAACAGGCCGACATTTCCGGCGCGATGGTAACCGACAAAGTCGCCGCGCTGAAAGAAACCGGCGCGACTGAAATCATCAGCGCGGACTGCGGCTGTATGATGAACATCGGCGGCAAAATCGCCAAGGACGAACCGGATATGCCGCGTCCGAAGCATATCGCATCCTTCTTGTTGGAACGCACCGGAGACAAAGTATGAGCGCGCGCGAAAATATTTTGGCAAAACTGAAAAAAGCCGGCGCGTTGCCGATGGAAGAGCCTGCGGTTTTTGATTATTACCGCGAAAAGGGTGTTTCTTGGGACAGCGAGGTTGAGCGTCTGAAACATTGGGCTGCCGCAATGCGCGCGGTCAAAACCGAAATTTATTGGGTGACGAAAAGCAATTGGATGCAGGTTTTCCGCGAAGCGGCAGAAGGCAAGGGTTTGAAAAACATCCTGCTGCCCTTGGCGACCGAACACGGACAAACCGCCCGTGCCGCATTGGCGGGCAGCAATATCGAACCGATTGCCTTCGAGCGCGAAATCGATACTTGGAAAACCGAGTTTTTCGCGAACATTGATGCAGGCTTCAGCGGCGCGCAATGCGGCATCGCCCGTACCGGTACGCTGATGCTGTTTTCCAGCCCCGAAGAACCGCGCACTTTAAGCCTCGTCCCGCCCGTGCATTTCTGCCTGTTTGATACGGCGAAAATGTATAACGAATTTCACAACGCCGTCGAAGGCGAAAAACTGGTTGAAAACGGTATGCCGACCAATGTTTTCCTGATTTCCGGCCCGTCCAAAACCGCAGACATCCAGCTGACGCTTGCTTACGGTGCGCACGGCCCGCGCGATTTGGTCATCCTCGCCATCCTGCCCGACCACATTTCCCCTGCCGATTTGGAGGAAAACGTATGACTACGCAAACCATCAAATTTCATATGAAGCCGGAAACGTTCAAGCAAAACGCCGCAATTTCCCTTCAAGACAAGCCTTTGCGTAAGAGCCTGCGTACCGCGATGGATATGCTGATGACCAAGCGCAAAGCTGTTTTGACCGACGAAGAAGAGCTGCAAAGCCTGCGCGATTTGTGCGAACACATCCGTCAACGCTCATTGTCCAAATTGCCCGCCCTGCTGGAGCAGTTGGAAGAAAACCTGACCAGGCTGGGCGTGAAAGTGCACTGGGCAGAAACCCCTGCCGAAGCCTGCCAAATTATCCACGACATCATCACAGCCAAAAACGGCAAGCTGATGGTCAAAGGCAAATCGATGGTTAGCGAGGAAATCGAACTGAACCATTATCTTGAAGCAAAAGGCATTAAAGCGGTAGAAAGCGACTTGGGCGAGTTCATCGTCCAAATGGCAGGCGAAAAACCGACCCATATCGTGATGCCCGCCATTCACAAAACCAAAGAACAGGTTAGCGAACTGTTCCACCAAAACCTCGGCACACCGCTTACAGACGACGTGGACCAACTGACCGGCTTCGCCCGCAAAGCCCTGCGCGATATTTACAGCACTGCCGATGTCGGCTTGAGCGGCGTAAACTTCGCCGTTGCCGAAACGGGCACGCTGTGTCTGGTCGAAAACGAAGGCAATGGCCGCTTGAGTACTACCGTTCCGCCCGTGCATATCGCTATTACCGGCATTGAAAAAGTGGTGGCGAAATTGTCCGACATCCCACCCTTGTACAGTCTGCTGCCGCGCTCCGCCATCGGTCAGAACGTCACAACCTATTTCAATATGATTACCGGCCCGCGCCGCAGTGAAGAATTAGACGGTCCGCAGGAAATGCACTTGGTTCTGCTCGACAACGGCCGCAGCCAGGCTTATGCCGAAGACCAAATGCGCCGCACCCTGCAATGTATCCGTTGCGGCGCGTGTATGAACCATTGTCCGGTTTATACCCGTATCGGCGGCGCGGCATACGGCACCACCTATCCCGGTCCGATTGGCGAGATTATTTCCCCGCACCTGTTGGGTCTGGATGCCACCCGCGACCTGCCGACCGCCTGCACGATGTGCGGCGCGTGTGTGGAAGTCTGTCCGGTACGCATCCCGATTACCGAACAAATGCAGCGGCTTCGTGTCGAAGCGCAACGTTCGCCGACCGAAACCGTGCCTCATCCCATCCGCGGACAAGGCGCATCGCATACCTTCGGCGAACAAATGGCGTGGCGCACATTCAACGGCATTTTCAGCGGCAGCAAAACCTACCGCGCCTTCGGTTGGGCAGCCACCAAGTTCCGCAACCTGACCCCGCGCAAACAGTTGGGTTGGACGGATAACCATGTCCCAATGAAACCTGCCAAGAAAACGCTACATGAAATGATGGCGGAGAAAAACCGTAAAAAAGAAAAAGTATAAGCAATCTGTTTATAAAAATGCCGTCTGAAAATATTTCAGACGGCATTTGCTTGGTTATTCGGCTTTGAATTTTGGGTCGGCTTCCGACAGCCGTAGGGCGGCATTGCCATGCCGCCGTTCAAACCCTTGCATTTACACCTCCAACAGTTTCAGTGCGGCGGCTTTGATGGCTTCAAAAGACAAATCTACCGCCTTTTCCTTCAACAGGCTGCGGATGCACCGCCAAGCCGTATCGCTGCGGATGGAAGCGAGAAACTCATGCCTCGCCCACGTCAGGCGGATTCTGTAATAGGCAAACCCATTGCCCTGCTGATCGCGGTTGCATTTGTCCGCAATCAGTTCGCCATGTATCAAGAGCCACAGATGATATGCGGCTTCTTCCTTTGTCCAACCTTCGATACAGGTGGAAACGAGTCAGCAGTTGGGGTTGGGTTCATTTTCCAATTCGGTCAGGATATGGCGTATCAAATCCCAGTCGCGTTTCACTTTTTATCCTTGAAGATGTTTTAAAGGCCGTCTGAAACGGTTTCAGACGGCCTTTTGGTTATGCGGATTTTAATCCCAGGTCTGCTTCCGGAGCGGTTTTCAAATCGGACTTGTACGGTTTGACCCACTCGGACTTTTCAGCCGCCTCAAGTATCCATTTGCACACACGGACGAATGCTGCAGCGGACAAATCCGCAATCAAAAATACGCTGCCTACAACTCGCTCTGCATCTGCTCGGCTGCCTCCCTGTCAATTCCAGCCGACAGATAGTCCAACAATTCGGACGGGGCGGTTTTTCCACTTAAAAATACTTTTATTTCTCAGCTGACATACAGTTCAGACGGCATGACCTACTCCGATATTTTTATCAATAAGCAGACTTTATCCCACTGTTCTTGCGGCAATGACAACACATACCGCAACAATGACTTTGCGGTATTACCCCGCCACCCGGTTGATTTCATCCCGGCATATATAGGCGCAATTCATACGGGCGGGCGCATACATGGGGGGAACTGCAACAGGGCGCGTGTTTGCGGATAGCTTGTGTAAGCACAAAAGTGTGTAACAGCCTGATAATTGGCTGGAAGCTTGCAGCTTTTTGCATTGCCGATTTGTCGGCAGTAATGTTGGCTTTGGCATTTTCTTCTGTTTTAAGATAACTTGTGGCAAGCTTCCCCCATAAATGATGAAAATTCAGGTATAGCCCGTCGTATCCGAGGCAATAAAAAAGCCCTGAAACTGTTATATTTCAAGGCTTTATGAGTATTGCAGGATACTGCTGAAAATAGGGTATGGTGGAGGCGGGGTCAACCGTACTTTAAACTTAACTTATTGATTTAAATATAATCAAGTTTTTGTTTCTGGTAAAAGTTACCCCAAAAGTTACCCCATAACTTAAAGGTAGGGGTATTTTTTTGCACTGTTTACCCTTTGTCAGATTGTCAGTTTAAGCCGTTTGTTTGGCGTGGGCAAAAACATTTTTTTTGGTATTTCTGCTAAGCTGTGAAATATGGTTTGATTGCAACACCAGCAATTACGCGCCGTCTTGTGGGCTGATGTTTGCCTTAAGGGGTATTTCAGTGTTTCCAGTTGTTAAGCAAAATTTAATAACTGCCATATTGCCGCCATGTGGTATCTGAAAAATGGCAAGTGGCTTTTTGTGTCGGTCAGTTTCTGCACGGCATGGGAAAGCCGCCTTATTTCGGCGGCTCTGCGTGGTTTAAGATTAACCCTATACAATCGGCTATGCGATGGCTTCAATACCCTTGTTTTTGACGATGGTAAGCAGTTTCAACGCCGCGCCGCTTGGCTTTTTAACACCCCGCTCCCATGCTGAAACATGGTTTTTCCCCACGTTGAGATAGATAGCAAAGGCGGCTTGTGATAGTGCCTCCTTCTCCCTGATTGCCTTGATGTCCCCGCCGCTCAACGGTTTGATTTCGGTCAGGCATGATTTATCAAAATCGCGCATGGTCTTTTTGTCGATTACGCCGATGTCGTGCAATGCGCTTGCTATGCTGTGGATGCTCTCACTTACGGGGCTTTTGTATTTCATGATTCTATCTCCGTTAATTGCTTTTTCTGTTTCAGGCTCTCTATCTGCCCGTCGTTCAATGACTGGCTTTCCGCTGCCAATGCTTTAAAGAAAATCGTTTCTTGCACGCTGATGTTTTCTTGCTCTGACTTTGCGAAGCCATGCGCAAAAAAAGCCTTATCCCCGCGTTTGAATAGAATAATGCTCCTATATCCGCCGCGTCTGCCTTGCCCTTGCCGCGCTATGCGCTGCTTAATCACGCCGCCGCCAAGGTCTGCGTCTATCAGTCCGTTACCCGCCCGCTCTACCGCTTCCAGCAGCTCGGAATCACTGATTTTATGTTTCTTGGCAAATTTTTCAAAAGCTCGGTATTTGTAAATCTTCATTTTCTACTGCTTTCGTATCACGCTAAGTATTATATACAGTAGAACAAAACACGGCAAGCCGCCTTTTTTATGCACCGCAATTTCTGCATTTGTGCCGTCTGAAACACCAGCGGCTAACTTGATTATTTTTTAATCAATCGCTTCCAATGGCTCAAATTTGCGTTTTTAGCGCGTTTTTCCGCCTGCCTATGCCCGTAATATATCCAATCGGTTTAACCGCCATTACTGCTCAAATTTGGCGCGTTTCCGTGTGTTTTGGCTTTGTGTGGGTGTGAAAAATCCCCGTTCCTGTCGGTCATACGGGGATGTTTTCGGCGGCTTTCCGCTATGCTCTGATATTCAGTTCGGCGGTTTTCCCCGTTTTAGCAAGCATGGTTAACAGTGCGTCTATCGTGAACTTGCTGATTTTTCCGTTTACCAAGTCGGAAACGCGCGGGCGGCTGGTGTTGAAGATTTCTGCCGCCTGCTCCTGTTTTAAATCCTGCTCCCTTATCCATTCGCTTACACTTTGGGCTAATTGCAACTTGGTTTTAATTATCATGTCGCTGTGTGCCTTGAGTTTTGCAGCTTCATCGGCGGAAAATCCTAAATCAGCAAAAACATTGCCGCCAACAGGCGTAATATGCGTGGTTTTTGATGTCATTTTGCTATCTCCTGTATCAATGCCCTATATCGGCTCTTGATGATTGCTGTGTCTTTCGGGGCGGTTTTTTGGCTCTTTTTTTGGAAGCTGTGCAATACATAGACGGCTTTTTCAAACTTAGCCACATAAACCACTCTAAACGCTCCATCGGGCAAACGTTTTCTAAGTTCCATAACCCCGCTGCCAAGACTAATCATCGGTTTAAAGTCTGTCGGCTCTAAGCCATTTTGGATTAACCCCAACTCATAACCAAAATGCTTTACCGCCTCAAGCGGGAATGCTTTGAGGTCTTCCAGTGATGTATCACGCCATTCAATCGGCTTTTCTCTGTTCATGTATCAAATTTTATACAAATAAGCAGCAAGGGGCAAGAATAAAAAAAGCGTATATACACAAAAAAACGCAAAAATCGTTTGTTACCTTGTTACCAATGGCTGAAAGCCTTGTCAGTTATGGCTTTCATGGTAACAAGACACATATCTTAACCTTGTTACCGTTTGTTACCGCCTCTGTTTTTTGGATGTAACCATATGAATATAAAGGGGTAACAAATGGTAACAAATCGGTAACAAGTAAATTTATGTTCATTTGTTACCGTTTTTTCTTTATTTTTATATTGATATTCATATGGTTATAAATGTTAAATTTTGTGGTAACAAAGGTAACAAATGATTTTGCCTCGCGCATAGGGTTTTATCTTTTCGCGTGTCTTGGTCTTCTTTCCTTTTTATGGACTCCAAAAATTCAAGGGCTACATTGTTGGTCTGCTTGATGTTTGGACGTAAAAAAAGCCCGCCTGTATCGATCATGGCGGGCTTGGTTAGTATTTTGGAACTAACCCCATGCAAACGGTCAGTCGTCCAGTTCCATATCGGGGGTCAGCACATAAAACCAGCCGCTACCTTTGCGCTGGTGTTGGTAGCCTTTGTTTTTGTGGTTGTATTTCAGTAATCCCCCGTCTAACAACACGCGGCAGACTTTTTGTTCATCGAAACTTTGGGCGATTTCATCGGCAAAGACACGGCGGATTACCCACAATTCTAATTTCTCCCCCTCCTGTTTCCGATAGCCTGCATGGTCTTTGTTGGTGCTTTTATCGCTCCATTCCATAAACCTCATGCCTAGCGCGTATAAGTCGATAAAGTCCTCTGCCTGCTCAATGATGCGGCGGTCTTCGTGTTTTCCTGCTCCGTTGGCTTCCAGCCATTCGTCAAAGCATTGTTTCACGCCTGCCATGCCTACGCCTACGGGCAAACCAGTAACAGGGGCGGCAAGTTCCAAAGCAGCGGCGGCAAGGGCAAAGCGTTTTGCTACTCTTCGCGCCTGTCCTGATAATTCGGGAATGGTTGCCATAAATGCGGCCATGCGCTCTGTTGCCTGCTGTTTGGCTTGTTCTAGGTCGTCTAAAAGCTGTCGGATAAATAGCCTGCCAGCTACGCCGTGATATTGCTCTGCTGATTCGGCGATATGTTCGCTCAACAATGCGCCGTCTTCAAATCCGTGCAATGTGTCATAAATGCCGTATTGCGCGGCGGCTCTGATACTGGGTAAGCGGGCTGCTTGTCCTGCGTTCCAATCGCCCTTATGGTGCTTCAAGATGGAATCGGGGGTCTTTTCGCCAGTGGAAAACATCATCACTTTCCAGCGGGTCAAAGCACGGTTTCCGCCTTGTTTTGCGCCTTGCACTTTGTTGATTCCGTTCATAACGCTATAAACAGTATCGCCGATAACGTGCGGGCTTGCCTGTCCTATTTCGTCCAACACCAGCAAGCCGTCATTACGGGCGGCGGCTGTGTTGGAAAAGCCTATTTTCGTACCGCTCCAAGACAACAGGCTTCCTGATGGTTTGCCCCATACGCTCAAGGCTACTTTTGCGGCTGTGGTTTTACCGTCTGAAGAATCGCCCATTAAGTGGAAGCCCCCCGATTCTTCGTTTAACAGGGAAAGCAACGGGGCGGCAAATGAAGCCCCCAAAGCAAGGCATAGACGGCTATTCCCTGCCGCGTATCGGGCTATATTTTGTTGCCAGTCGGTAAGCTCCCCGTTTGGCTGATATGCCTTTGCTTGGCTGGTGTCTCCGTTATAGATAATCGCGGGGTCTTTGTCGGTCGCCGTGATGGTTTCCCCGCTAGGCATGATGTAGGTGTCTTTGTGCCAGCCTGCGCGGTCGGTAATGGTGTAAATATCGCCGCCGCCCTGTGTCTGCAAATAGTCGGAAAGCCGTTCACGCTTAACCTTGCCTGATAGGATGTCTATACCGTACTGCCCCAATCTTGCCCAGCACTGCCCTGTTACGATTTCGCCTTTGGGGATGGCGGCGGTTTTGGTTCGCCGTGTGTTAGCGTCCTGCCAGCGTATCACGCGGTAATATGCGCCGTCGTTGTCCGTGCCCCTGCCTATGATGTCAATGGGGGATGACAGTTTTACCGGCGTGGCTTCCTGCGTGTTGCCCTCCCTGTCGGTCTTAACGCCGATATACCATACGCCCGAACTGTCCACGTTGTAGCGCGGCTGTGCAAACGGCGCGGCAAATTCCGACATATCGCCCAACGGGGCGGTTTCTTCTGCGAAATTCGGCTTTACATCTTTACACATAGTGTTAAAATCTCCTGTATGGGTTTGGTTGCCTTTCGCGGTTTTCCGCGTTTGGTTTCCGCTTGATAAATAATCCATTGCCGCCTACAAATGCCGCCTGTTTTTCAGACGGCATTTTTTACGCCTTGCCGCTGCGTTTGCGGTCGTTCAATTCGTCCAGCGCGTCATAGCCTGCCGTGCCGCTTATCCAGTATCGGACGGCTATCCCGCCGCTTTGGGCGCGTTTTGCCAGGCTTAATGCCGCCGTTTCCCCTACGGGGCGCGGTGCGTCGTGGTCTGCGATAACGGCAAGCTCTTTAATGCCGTCTGAAAGCTCCAGCCGCTTCATGCCGTTTGCGCTTAGGGCGGCGCATAAGCCCCAATCATGGGCGTTGAACAATTCACGCGCGGCTAAGGCGGTCTCTATGCCCTCCGCTACCATCAGCCGCCCGTTTTCAGGGACGGGGAACAGGTAAACCGCCCCGCCCGTCATTGCGCCCTGTTTGCGGCTTCGCATTTTCTTGGCGGGCAAATCTTCGCCCGTTTGGGGGTGCTTAATCCGCGCTTTGGCAAAGCCGCCGCCCCGTTGTGCTTCCAGATAGGTAATGTGCAAACCGCAAACAATGCCGCCGCGTGTGGAAGCCGCTATTGCCGCATGGAAACGCCCGATGAACAGCGGTTTGCCGTCCTCTCCCTGCGTCCAATATTCCATGCCTGCATGATGGCGGATGTTTTCAGGGGGATATGCCGCGTTTAAGCCGCGTGATGTCCAATACTGGACAACGGGGCAATCGGGCGTTATCGGCTCTGCTCCGTCCCACAATGCGGCAAGTTTGCCGATATGGTCTTTTTCGGGGCGCGGTTGAGGCTGTGGGCGCGTTGCCGGTATCGGTAAGGGGTTTGCATTGTCCATGCCTAAAATGCCCGAAACCTGCTTTAATGCCGTCTGAAAATCGCAACCTAGAAAGTGCATAACCAAGCCGAAACCGTCGCCCGCTCCGTTCTCCCAATGGGTGCAAATGAATGTGCCTTTGCCGTCCTTGTCGTCGTATCTGAAGCGGTCTTCGCCTCCACACGCGGGGCAGGGCTGGTGTTTGTTGCGTAAAAACTTAGGGGCTATGCCGATGGCGGCGTGTATTTCCTGCCAGCGGTAACGCGCGGCGGCTTTGATGTCTTGGTAAGTCGGTTTCATTTTTCCGCCTCCTCCGATACAGGCTCTAACACAACACCAGCCATCGGGTCGGTCTCCCATATCGCGGGCGTTTGCGGCTGCGTCTCAACAGGGGGCGGAATATCCGCCGCGTGGTTTTCGGGGGCGTGGTGCGTCATGCCTGCAAAGGCAAAACCGAAAATCAGGAAAACCGCCGCCCCTGCATATGGCGTTTTGCGCGGTCTGTTGTCTTGTCTCATGGCTTTTTCTCCTGTGCCAATGTTTGGAATAAGCCTAAACCCGAAACCTCAAACATAGATAAATCAATGTGTTATCTAAAACATAGGTTTGAGTTTACCCCTGCCGCCTAAAAATAGGCGGCATGGCGGTTTAGGTTTTACAGGGTTTGGGGGTTATTTCGCGCCGTGGGTTTGGCTGTAAATTTCGTTGTTTAAATCCGTTGCGGTTTCAAACAGGCTGAAAGGGTGAAGCTCTGCCAGTGTCTCCACTTCGTTCTTGGCGGCTTTGATGAGGTTTCGTGCGGCTAAAGAGAAGGATTGCCGTTTTCCCTGCTCCGTGTGTTGGTCGATAGCAATATTTGACAGGATTTCGGCTGCGTCGAGGATGGCGGCAAGGTTTTCAGAGGCGAGGCCTGCGTAAAAGCAAGCGTCTGCCGCGTCGTTTGCCAGCTTGTGGGGGATGGTTACCGTTTGGGCTTGGTTTTGAGTGTTTTGAGTTTGGTTTGATGGTACTGCTTGAGAAAAATTGCTTTGCATTTGGAATGCTCCTGATTAATTTGAGATTTGAGAAATGCCCGAAAAGGGGGCGGTGCTCTCTCCTGTAATCAGTCAGGCGTGGGCGTTGCCGCTACCACACACCGCCATTGACTTGGATATGCCGTCTGAAGCCTTGAACAGACTGCAAACAGCATAGGGGAAATGGCGATAAAAAAATCCCGCAAGCCGTGCGGAATTTCGGCTGATTAATTTAGAGAGAAACTGCAATCTAGTTTCTCAATCCCGATTTGTAAATACTTTTCAGACGGCATTTTTGCAAGCCGATGATTCCATTGCCTATTAAATAGCGTTATACCGCGTTGCCGTGCATTGGAAGCCGTGCGGCGTTGCCTTTCTATACGCTTTGCGCGTATGATTTGGTTTTCATTCAAAGGGGCTTTTAATGAAAGCCGTATTTGTCGAACTGCCGCCGTTTGAACGTTTCCGTGCTGACTACTTCAGCAGTGAGGAATACCGCGCCTTTCAAAATGAATTGATGGCAAATCCCGAAAAAGGCGATGTAATACAAGGGACGGGCGGTCTGCGTAAAATCCGCGTTGCCGATTCCAAGCGCGGCAAGGGCAAGCGGGGCGGCTCTAGGGTTATCTACTATTGGGCGGCCAGCCGTGCCGTTTTCCTTTTGTTCACTGTTTACGGCAAAAACGTTAAAGATGATTTGTCTCCAAGTGAAAAAAAGATACTTTCCGCCATGCTTCACAACCTCAAGGAAAATAACCATGTCTGAACGCAATTTGTTTGAAGAACTGAAAGAGGGCTTGGAAGCCGCCGAACAATATTTGCAAGGGAAAATCACATTGCGGGCAATAGAAGCGGAAATACCCGAAAACGGGGCGGCTGCCATTTCTCCTGAAGAAATACGCGCCATTCGCGAAAGCCTGAATTTCTCCCAAGCGGTCTTTGCCCGCAAACTCCGTTGCTCCGTCCGTACATATCAGGGCTGGGAACAAGGCAAAACGCGCCCGAACCCCCAAGCCGCCTTATTGCTGCGTATGGTGCAAAAATCGCCTAAAACGTTTAAGACGATTGCCGCGCTATGATTGCCTGCCCTCCGACACCAGCGAAAACCGCCCGCGCTTCACGGTTTCGCCAAATTGGTTTTGGATTTCCTCCATTGTGGTAACGATGTTATGCCCCTGTTGGCGAAGCTCCATAATGCGCGTGTTGTAGCAAAGTATCCCCATTTGGGTAAGCTCCCATGAGGTAACGCTGCCCTGTTTCAATCGGGCTAAAATGCGCTGTCTTTGGTTTGGTGTTTTGGGTTTGTCGTTGGTACAATCATGCTTCATCGTTGATTTCCCCTTTCCGCCGCCTGAATGTCCGTTTTGGCGGCTTTGTTTTGCCCGATAAATTAATCTGTCTGCTTATCTATCGCGCGCGCGCGCGTATTGCTCCTAAAACTCTGTTTTACTTCCTATTGGCTTGCCTGTTCTGCAAGCCATTTCTTCACTTCTCCTGCTACATAAAAGCGGCTGCGTGTGCCGATAATCAGGCGTGATTGCGGGAATTGTCCTGCTGCCTCCAGCCGTCTGATTTGGCTTCCGCTTAAACGTGTGATTCCGCGCCGTCCTTTTGCTTGGCTGGTCTCAAGTTCTGCAATAGTTAATTGCGCGGTATCGGGTAAGCTGTCGATATTGATAATGTGCATTTATCGCCTCCGTTTGGTTGGTCTTGCCTGCGTGGTGCTGGCGTTTCGGTAGGCATAAATATAGCCGCCTCTGTGGGCGGCTTCAGTACAATTAAACTTTTTGAAGTCTAATTAGACTTTTTTAGTTTGTTTGCTTCTGCAAATTTGGCTTTCAGGCTGGCTTCTGATAAGCCATAACCTTCTGCCTCATTTGCCAAATACTCAATTATTTCGGCTTGGTTCTTATAGATTCCTTTGTCAATTAGCATATCTTTTAGGGCTGATATGATGTTGAGTAACGATTTTTTGTCATTTACTTCTTTTTCTTTCTTGCCTTTAATTCTGTATGCCAAATCCTGCTGCAGTATGGTTAAATCACCTTGTAAAATGCACAAATCATGCCTTTTTACTTTGATTACATTTTCAGGTTTGTCTATTTCTTCTCGTTTTGTTGGTTCATCCTCTGATGAAATTTGAAATAGATTTCCTAGCAACTCATTCGGGATAAGACAATACACTAACGTTTCAAGGTCTTTCCACTCGGAAGAAGATTCAGCATAGATTTTCACCAGTTCTCCATGAGTACCTATAACAGCTAATTTATCTACATTATTTATTTCTATATATTCTCTCCCTCCTTCGAAGTGCATCGCATCAAATTTTGTTATAGGGATGAGGTCTCCGCCATATATTGCACTTTCAGGTAATTCCGCATATTTTCCTTTTTCTTCTTCGTCATACGCCAAATCATAAAATGGCCTCTTTGCAAAATAATATTCCCGTCCAATCCCATTTATATATAACTCAACCAAACCAATAGCCGCATAATGTATTAGGTCATTTGCTGTGTAGGTATCGTTAAACTCCCTACTTAACTTCTCTGCCGCTTCTTCAAGCGTGTAATATAGCCTCCAAGCCATTTTATTAACCTCATGCCTTTTGTTCTGTTTTCAATTCATCAAGATAATCCGCCCATGCCTGCACCATCTCGGCGCGTTGTTCTAAATATTTCGCATGGTTGTAGGCTGCCCTTGTCGTGTTGGGGTCTTTGTGGGCAAGCTGCCGCTCTATCCAGTCGGAATTGAAGCCCATCTCATTCAGGCGCGTGCTGGCCATATGGCGGAAGCCGTGCGGCGTGATTTGGTCTAGGAAGCCAAGCCGTGCAAGGGCTTTGCGTGCAGCCCCTTCGCTCAAGGGCTTTTTGCTGCCGATGTTGGCAAACACAAATTCATGATGACCCGTTACGGGCTTCAGGCCTTCCAGTATCGCTATGGCTTGGCGGCTCAATGGGACAATGTGGCCTATCCCGTTTTTCATCTCCTCCCCGTCTTTGCGGTATTGCCGCGCCTCCCAGTCGATTTCACACCAGCGCAACAGCCGCAATTCGGACGGGCGGGCGAAAACATAGGGGGAAAGTTGCAGTAATGCGCGTGTTTGCGGGCTGCCCGTGTAGCCGTCCAAGGCTCGCAACAGCCCGCCTATCTTTTCGGGGTCGGTGATGGTTCGGTAATGTTTCTGCTCCACCTGTGCCAACTCCCCCCGCAATTCGGCGGCGGGGTTGAATATGCACAATCTCAACATGACTGCGTAGCGGAAAACCTGATTTACCACGTCATAGACTTTATGCGCCGTATCGTGTTTGCCTGCCGCCTCCAGCCGTTGCAGCAATCCCAACACTTCAAGCGGCATGATTTCGCCTATTTGGCGGCGGGCAAGGTCGGGGAAGATGTGCAGCTCAAGGCTGCGGATAACGCGCCCCGCATGGTCGGGCTTCCATTTGTCGGGCTTGGCCGCTTGGTCGGCGTACCATTTTCGGGCAACGGCCTCAAACGTGTTATTCATCTGCTCTGCCTGCCTCTGCGCCTCGTTTTGCCGGTATAGCTTCGGGTCTATCCCTCTTGCTACCAGCCCGCGCAATTCCTCCCGCTCCTCCCTTGCCTCTTTCAGGCTCATGGCGGGATAGATGCCAAGCCGTATCTCGTCCCGCTTGTTGTCGGACGGGCGGTAATAGCGGAAACGCCAGTATTTGCCGTTACCCCTTGCCTGAAGGGATAGGCCGCCGCCGTCCGACAACTGGTTAGGCGGCTCTAGTTTTTTGCATTGGCTGTCTGTTAGGGGAAGGGTTGGTTTTGGCATTTTTAAGTCCGTTTTGGGGTAACTTATGCAAAACGCTGGAAGCCTTATAAATAAATGGTTTCAGTCGATTTTGGGGTAACTTGTTTCAAAAAACGGCGGGAAAATCGGGGGATTTGGGGGCGTTTTTTGGGGTAATTCGTGAAAAGTTACCCCAAAAGTTACCCCATAAATGGCGAAAACTCAAGCATACCCCAGCACATTCAGGGTAATAAAAAAGCCCTGAAACTGTTATATTTCAAGGCTCTATGCATACTTCAGGATACTGCTGAAAATAGGGTATGGTGGAGGCGGGGGGAATCGAACCCCCGTCCGAAAGTCCTCTACAAAGCGTTCTACATACTTAGTTGTGTCTATTTGAAAATCTTATTTCCATCATGCCGACCAACAGGCCTTTTGGAAACCAGTTACCTTAAATCTCATTTCCTGCCAAGTAACCCGGCTGGAAACCAGTCAATGTAAGATGACGTTGCGGTGGCTTTCGCCACACAGCCCATTGACCGACTGCTGCAACGGCTAGCCTTAAGCGGCTAAAGCGTAAGTTTCGTCGTTTGCGACTATTTGAATTCAGTGTTTTACGGGAATCTGAGACCCCGGTATGCCCGCATCTGCTTCGCAACCCCCGTCGAAACCAAGGTCGCCCCCAGAAATGGTTTGCAAATTATACGGATATTGTGCGGTGCTGCCAAGTCTGTCGGAGAAATTTGTCAGTCTTGCTGCCTTAATTTGCGTTTGAGCAGGATGCGGACGCAGCCGTCGTTGCCTTCCCGGGGTTCGACGTAGGCGAGTACGTCGGGGTGCTGCATCAGCCAGTTGCGGGTCATGTTTTTGAGTACGGGTGTGTAGCCTTTGGAACCTAATCCGCTGCCGTGGATGATTTCGCCGCATACGCCGCGTTTTTGGGTGAATGCAATGAATTCGTTGAGGACTTTTTGGGCTTCTTCTTGGGTGTAGCCGTGCAGGTCAACATCGGTAACGACGGGATAGTATCCGTTTTTCAGGCGTTGGATGTCGTTTTTTCCCTGTCCGTTTTTGCTGAAGCTGGCGGGCGGTTCATTGTATGTGCTGCCGATGTAGAAATAGTTTTCTTCGTCGGCGCGGTTGTCTTTGGGACGGACTTTGATGGGGGTTTTGTCGGGCGGCGCATAATATTGCTGCCGGTTTTTTAATGGGGAGACTTGTCCGACCGCTTGTGAAAAATCCAAATCCTGTTCTTGTTTTTGCTTGTTTTTTTCGGATTCCTGTTTTTCTGCCGCTTCTTTTTTGGCCTGTTTGCCCAGTTGTTTGAGGATGTTTTGGAAGTCGGTATTCATATTTTTTCCTGTTATTTGTCCGATGGCTGTTTCGGCGGGGTTTTAATCTGCCGGAATGTTTGCCAAGCGGGTGAGGATGATTTTGTTGCCGTCGTATGTTTTTTGAAAGTGTGATTGTATATCAAAAAGAAATGCGGCAACCGTCGGCAGTGTTGATTGCCGGAAATGCGGGTCGAACCGATATGCCTGAACGCCTGATAAAGTTTTAAAAACCTGCTTTGTGAAGCAGGTTAATGGTTTTGCCAATCTTGAATTGCCGGAAACGCGAAACACGGAAATCTGATGTTTTATAAATGTTCCGATACGAACCGCAAAATATTGGTTTTGTTTCTGACAGGCAAAAGCACTGTTTATTTGGCTGTCAAAAGGGATGGTTAAGGAAAGTTATGCGCCCCTTTGATGGAGCGCGCCCTAGATAAGGATGGTTGCGCCGACGGCTTCAGACGGTATTTTGGCGGCGGCGGTGTTGGGTTTTGTATCCGGTTTGCCGTTGTGTCTTGCGATGATGATTTTGGGTGCGGTTTTTCTGTTTTGATGTGTGAAATGCCGTCTGAAAGGCAGTTCAGACGGCATAGTGGTCATTTTTGTGCGGTCAGGCGGTCGAATATGCCGCCGTCGGCGAAGTAGGTTTTCATGATGTTGTCCCAGCCGCCGAATTTTTCTTCGGGAGAGAAGGTGTCTAAGTCGGGGAAGTCGGCTTTGTGCCGCGCCAATACTTCGGCGTTACGCGGGCGCAGGTAGAGTGAGGCGGCGAGTTCTTGCGCCGGTTCGCTCCAAAGGTATTCGAGATAGGATCGGGCGGCTTTTTGCGTGCCTTTTTTCGCGACGACGCTGTTGACGACGGCGACGGGGCTTTCGGCAGAAATGGTGTAGCTCGGATAGACGATTTCAAACTGTCCTTGGGTCAGTTTTTTGCTGACGTAGTTGGCTTCGTTTTCAAAAGTGATGAGTACGTCGCCGATGTTGCGTTGTGTGAAGGTGGTGGTGGCGGCGCGTCCTCCGTTTTCAAAAACGGGTGTGTTTTTGAGGATGGATGCGACGAGTTTTTGGGCTTCCTGTTCGTTGCCGTTGGTGGCTTTCAGACCGTAACCGTATGCGCCGAGGAAGGCGTAGCGTCCGTTGCCTGTGGTTTTGGGATTGGCAATGACGATGTTAACGCCGTCTTTGGCAAGGTCGTTCCAATCGCGGATCTGTTTGGGGTTGTTTTTTCGGACAAGGAAAACCATAGTGCTAGTGTAGGGCGCGGCGTGGTCGGGGAGGGCTTGTTGCCAGCCTTTTTCTACCAGCCCTTTTTTTTCGAGCAGGTCGATGTCGGAGGATTGGTTCATGGTTACGACATCGGCTTGAAGGTCGTTGGCTACGGATAATGCCTGTTTGCTGGAGCCGCCGTGGGACTGCTGGATGCTGACGGATGTGCCGGGGTGTTCGGATTGGTATGTTTTGGTAAATAAGGGGTTGTATTCTTTGTAAAAATCCCGTGCCACATCGTATGAGGCGTTGAGCAGGGTAATGTTTTTTCCGTCGGATTCGATATTGGCCGGGGCATTTTGTCCGGACGGATAGTTTGAATCGGCTGCGGGGCTGCAGGCGGTGAGCAGGGCTGCGGTATAGAGTGCCGGTGCGTAGATTTTCATATGCTTGTCCTGTCGGTTGGTAGATGGGGCAACTTTATACGGCTGTCTGCGCTTGTGGAAATAATGTTTGATTTGAAGATTATCAGTTTTGGTTATAAGGCGGGATTAGAGGTGTTTGCGCATCAGTTCGCATTTGATTTTGATGCTGGGGTCAAGCTGCAATACTGCCGAACCGAGCGATTCGTAGCGGTTGAGAAGGTAAAACGGGACGGAGTTGAGTGATGCGTAGAGTTTCAGAAAGCCCAAACCGGATTTGTGGGCGATGATTTCTGCCTGACGGAGCAGGGCAGTGCCCAGTCCGAGGTTGTGAAACAGGGGGTGGACGTAAAGCGCATCGAGTTGTGCTTCTTGGCAGTCGATTTGGAAAAATCCCTGTATATTGCCTTTGTATTCGGCAACCCAAAGTGCTTTGTCGGGATCTGAAATGGTCGGTAGGTAGCTTTCTGTGTTTAACAAGCCTTCCCATACTTTTAGGGCGTGTTCGTTGTAGCTGAGGATGCAGGTGTATTGGACGGAGTGCAGGTGGACTTTGAAGATGTCTTTGCAGTCTTGCACGGTGGCGGGGCGTAACAGTGTCAGCAGGCTCATGGCGGTATGTCGGCGGCTTCAGACGGCATTTGTGCCGTTGGTCGGATTATAGGGACTGATGCAGTTTTTTTGCTTCTTGAAATGCGGTGTCCGAATCGGTAGTTAAAACGGTAAAGTGTCCCATTTTCCGCCCTTTTCGCGCGTTTTTTTTGCCGTAAAGGTGCAGGTGTGCATTCGGCCGGCTTTGCAACGGCAGCCAATCCGGTTCGCCGCCGTCTTCCTGCCAAACGTCGCCCAAAATATTCGCCATGCAGCAAGAGCTCAGTAATTTGGTATCAGCCGGAGGCAGGTTGCACATCAGGCGGACCTGTTGCTGGAATTGGTCTGCCGCGCAGGCGTCGATGGTATGGTGGCCGGAATTGTGCGGACGTGGCGCGATTTCGTTGACGACCAATTCATGCGTGTCGCCGACAACAAACATTTCCACTGCCAACACGCCGACATAATCCAATTCGTCCGCTAAGCGTTGCGCCATCTGCTGCGCCTGTTGCTGCACGTCGGCACTCAGTCGCGCGGGGACGATGGAATAAGCCAAGATGCCGTTTTCGTGAATATTTTCGGCGGGGTCGAAGGTTTGCACGTTGTCATTGTTCAGACGGCATACGATAACGGAAATTTCGCCGCGTAAATCCACCATTTTTTCCAAAACGCAATCCACGCCGCCGTGTTCGGCAAACGCGGCTTTGAGTTCGTCCACCGTTTTGACGCGGATTTGACCTTTACCGTCGTAGCCCAGAGTAGCCGTTTTCAGGATGCCGGGCAGGAATTGCGCGCTTGCTTCAGTAATGTCTTCGGTTTTACAAACCACTTGATACGGCGCGGTTTGCAATCCCGCTTTGCGTATCCACGCTTTTTCCTGAATGCGGTTTTGTGCAATGGCCACACAGTCGCCGCTTGGGGAAACGTTGGTGTGCTTTGTCAGAAAGCGCATCGCGTCGGCATTGACGTTTTCAAATTCAGTGGTAACCGCTGCGCATTTTGCCAACTCGTCCAAAGCGGCTTGATCGTCAAACGGCGCACACAAATGGCGGTCGGCAAATTCCGCCGCCGGCGCGTCCGGATCGGGGTCGAGAACGGTGACTTTGTAGCCCATGGTTTTGGCGGCAACGGCAAACATTCTGCCTAATTGTCCGCCGCCGAGGATGCCGAGCATGGCGGGCGGAGAAAGAGATATGTTTTTCATGCTGATTCTTCAAATTGTACAAGTTGATAGCTATAACTAATTCTTGATGGATGTCTTGTATCGCTGGAATTACCAGTTTCAGAAATACAGAATACTTTTTCCATAAATTTTTCTGCTTTTAGAAATTCCAGTATTCTGTTTTTTTCATCCTTATAAGCACTGCGGTCTGTACCCCATGCAAGAATAATCATATCAGCATCTTCCAAACATCCTTGAAATTTGGAAAAATCGGTTTGGGTGTTTGCCCTAATTCCTGTTTGCTGTGTAGAGTAACTGGAAAAAATATTTAACATTTTGAAGTTGGTAAAACCGTACATATCCAAGAAACGTGCAAGTTGGGTAAGGGTTTTATCGCTTCTTTCATCATTTGCTTTACTTGGATTAATTCCTATAGCAACAGCTGAGAAATTTTTAGGATTTTCTGTATTGCCGCTCCATCTAACCGTTAGGATTTCTCGACTTTTTTCATTATCTGTATAGAGACCGTCTTTGGTAGTTGGTCTGAGTGTTTGGCGAAGCTCATAAAGTTTTTCATAAGTCATTTATCCAACCCTTCCTGTACCATCTGTGCGGCGCGTATAACGGCTCGGGCTTTGTTTTGCGTTTCCTGCCATTCTGATTCAGGATTGGAGTCGGCAACTACGCCTGCACCGCTTTGGACGTATAGCGTGTTGTTTTTCACTACGGCGGTGCGGATGGCGATCGCCAAGTCCATATCGTTGTTGAAGCCCCATACGCCGACGGCGCCGCCGTAGATGCCGCGTTTGCTCGGTTCGACTTCTTCGATGATTTCCATAGCGCGGATTTTGGGTGCACCTGAAAGTGTGCCTGCGGGGAACGTGGCGGCGAGGATGTCCATATTGGTAACGCCCTCTTTCAGACGGCCTTCGACGTTGGAAACGATGTGCATCACATGGGAGTATTTTTCAATCACCATTTTATCGGTTACTTTGACTTCGCCTGTTTTGCTGATGCGGCCGACATCGTTGCGCCCTAAATCGATAAGCATGACGTGTTCGGCGATTTCTTTGGCGTCGCTTAATAAGTCCTGCTCGTTGGCAAGGTCTTCAGCAGGGGTTTTGCCGCGCAGGCGCGTACCGGCGATGGGGCGGACGATGACGTCATCGCGTTCGCGGCGGACGAGGATTTCAGGCGAGGAACCGACGATGTGGAAATCGCCGAAATCGTAGTAGAAGAGATAAGGCGAAGGGTTGAGCGTGCGCAGGGCGCGGTAGAGGGCGAGCGGGCTGTCGGCAAATTCCATGCTCATGCGCTGGCTGGGTACTACCTGCATACAGTCGCCTGCGAAAATGTAGTCTTTGATTTTGTCGACGCAGGCTTTAAACGGCTCTTCGCCGAACTCGCTGACGGCTTCGGTGTGTTTGCTGCCGAGCGAGAGCGGGATGGCGCAGCTTTGGCGCAACTGGGTGCGGATGTCTTCGAGGCGTTCGCGGGCGCGTTCGTAGCCGTCGGGCTGCGAGGGATCGGCATAAACGATGAGGTGGATTTTACCGCTCAAATTGTCGATAACCGCCAACTCTTGCGACAGCATCAGCAAGATGTCGGGCGTGCCGAGCGGGTCGGCTTTGGTGGTGTTTTTCAGGCGGTGGGCGAAGTGTTCGAAATTGTAGATGGTTTCGTAACCAAAGTAGCCGACCAAGCCGCCGGTAAAGCGCGGCAGGCTTGGGATTTCGGGTGTTTTGAAACGGTTGTGGAAGGCTTCGATAAAGGGCAGGGGGTTGCCGTCGTGTTGCTCGACAATTTCGCCGTTTTGATAAACATCGACGTGTTTGCCGCTGGCTTTGAGATAGTGGCTGCAAGGCAGGCCGATAAAGGAATAGCGGCCGAAACGTTCGCCGCCGACAACGGATTCGAGCAGGTAGGTATAGGGGCGGTTGGCGAGTTTGAGATAGAGGGAAAGCGGAGTATCCAAGTCGGCAAGGAGTTCTTGCACGAGTGGGATGCGGTTATAACCTTGGGCGGCTTGGGCTTGGTATTCTTGTTTGCTGATCATTTCTGCTTTCCCAAAAGGCGGTTTCAGACGGCATGATAAGGGGTGCGAGTATAGCATTTTATCGGAATTGTTGACAGTCTGACCGGAGATGCCGTCTGAAAAAAGACGGGCTTACGGCTTTGTTTTGCGCTGCCGGTATTGTTTCCATTTAAACAGATAACCTGCGGTTACGGGAATCAGGGCTAAGATGGTTTTGAACGTCCATGATGCATACCAAGGTAAAGAACCGGGTGCGACCGATTGATTCAGATACGGCCACCAACAGGCAGTCAGGCAGCCGAGCAGCAGCGGCCAGATATGCCGGCTGAGGTTTTTCTGCCAAAGGAGGAATGATGCGGCAGACCAAAGCAGGGTAAGGGCAGTGATTTTTAACACGGTATAAGCATCCGCTCCAAACAGGGCGGCGAGAAAATACGTACCGGCAATCCAGAGGACGGCAAGTATCAGGACGATGATTTCTTCGGGACGTTTGAACATTTTTTCTTCCTATTTGATTTCAGACGGCATTGCCGTTCTGTTTGGTTTCCAGCAGCTCCCAGCGTTCCAGCTTTTCCAAAAGCAGCATTTCGATTTCTTCGGCGCGGCTTTGCAGTGCGCCGGCTTTTTCGTAATCTTTGAAGATTTCGGGATCGGAAAGCTGCGCGTTGATTTCTGCCTGTTCGGCTTCCAAGGCGGCGATTTCGTCGGGCAGGGCATCGAGTTCTCGCTGTTCTTTGTAGGACAGTTTGACCGTGCGGTTGGCTTTGGGTTTTTCTTTCACCGGTTCGGCATCGGATGCTTTGGGTGCGGATGCCGTCTGAATTTTCTCTTCGCGCGATTTTGCGTCGATATAGTCCTGATAGCCGCCAATGTATTCTTTCAGACGACCTTGTCCTTCGAAAACAATGCTTTGGGTAATCACATTATCCAAGAACATACGGTCGTGCGAGACGAGGAATACCGTGCCTTGGTAGTCGCGCAACAGGTCTTCGAGCAACTCTTGGGTGTCGATGTCCAAGTCGTTGGTTGGTTCGTCCAAGACCAGGATATTGGCAGGACGGGTAAAGAGTTTTGCCAGCAAAAGGCGGTTGCGTTCGCCGCCGGAGAGTGATGAAACGGGGCTTTGCGCGCGGGCAGGATGGAACAGGAAATCTTCCAAATAGCTCATCACATGCTTTTTTTTCCCGCCGACTTCGACGTAATCGTTGCCTTGACCGAGCGTGTAAAACACGGTGTCGTTTTCGTTCAACGCGCTGCGGAATTGGTCGAAATAGGCAACTTCCTGCTTACTGCCGATACGGATTCTGCCGTAAGTCGGGTTGAGTTCGCCCAAAATCAGTTTTAAAAATGTGGTTTTGCCGATACCGTTGGGGCCGATTAGGCCGATTTTATCGCCGCGCTGCAAAATCGCGGAGAATTTGTCCATAATGACTTTGTCGCCATAGGCAAACGAAGCGTGTTCCAATTCGGCGATGATTTTGCCGCTTTTCTCGCCGCTGTCGAGCTTGAAGTTGACCTGTCCCTGCACGTTGCGGCGTTCGGCGCGTTGGCGGCGCAGCTCTTCCAAACGGCGCACGCGGCCTTCGTTGCGGGTGCGGCGCGCTTCGATGCCTTTGCGTATCCACGCTTCTTCCTGCGCGTGGAATTTGTCAAACAGGCGGTTGTGTTCCGCTTCAACCGCCAATTCCTGCGCTTTTTTCTCGCTGTATTTGGAGAACGAGCCGGGATAGGAACGCAAAATACCTCGGTCGAGTTCGACGATGCGCGTGGCGATATTGTCCAAAAAACGGCGGTCGTGGGTAATCACAACCAAGCTGCCTTCAAACGCTTTGAGCAGGTTTTCCAACCAAATAATCGCGTCGATGTCCAAATGGTTGGTCGGTTCGTCCAGCAGCAATACATCGGGCTTCTGCACCCAAGCCTGCGCCAAGGCGACACGCTTTTTCTGTCCGCCGGAGAGGTTGCCGATTTTTTCGTTTTCCGGCAAACCGAGTTCGCCCAAAGTCTGCTTCACCGCCGCATCCAGTTTCCAGCCGTCCTTCGCTTCGATTTCGAGTTGCAATTCGTTGAGTTCTTTTAATAAAACGCCGTCTGAATTGTGTTCCAAATCATGGCTGACGTGATGATAACGGCGCAATAAATCGCGGATTTCACCCAAACCTTCGGCAACGGTATCAAATACGGTGGCTTCTTTGTCGAAAAACGATTCCTGAGGCACATAAACGATTTTGAGGTTGTTTTGAACAATAATCTGTCCGTCGTCGAGCTTTTGCACGCCGGCGAGGATTTTTAAAAACGAAGACTTACCCGCACCGTTGCGGCCGATTAAGCCGACTTTTTCGCCGCTGTCGAGTTGGAAGGAAGTTTTGTCGAGCAGGGCAACATGGCCGACGGCAAAGGAAGCGTTTTCTACGGATAATATATTCATAATGTCAATTCCCAACAATTAACGTTCGGATTTTGCCGCAAGTTTGGCGCGGGCGATTTCAACCGCACCCGGCAGGATGGAAACAATAATGATGCCGCCCATCACCAAGCCCAGATTGTTTTTTACGACGGGGAAGTTGGCAAAGAAATAGCCCGCATAAGAAAACAGGATAACCCACAACACGCCGCCGATGATGTTGTAGCGGATAAATTTGGCATAGTGCATTTTTCCCATACCGGCGACAAAGGGGGCGAAGGTGCGGATGATGGGCACGAAGCGGGCAATGATGATGGTTTTCCCGCCGTGTTTTTCGTAAAAACGGTGGGTTTTATCGAGATATTCGCGCCGGAAGATTTTAGAATCGGGATTGGCGAACAGCCTACCGCCGAAATACCTGCCGACGGTAAAATTGAGCGCGTCACCGAGTATGGCGGCAAGGCTTAATAATGCAACCATCAAATGAATATCCATACCGCCCAGCGCGGCAATCCCGCCTGCCGCAAACAGCAGCGAATCGCCCGGTAAAAACGGTGTAACAATCAGGCCGGTTTCGCAAAACACGACGACAAATAAAACGGCGTAAATCCATAAGCCGTATTGTGCCGACAAAGCGATTAAATGCCGGTCAATGTGAAGGATAAAATCGATGGCAGATGCGAGCATAAAAAAATACTTCCCGAAAAACAGACCGCGTATTTTAACCGATTGCAAAAATGCCGTCTGAAAAGTTTCAGACGGCATCGGTTTTAAAAAAAGCTTATGCGCCGTAAACGGGGTATTTATTGCACAAAGCAGTTACTTGTTCGCGGACTTTGGCGAGGTTGGCTTCGTCTTCGGGATTGGCCAATACGTCGGCAACCAGGTTCGCCAATACGCGCGCGTCGGCTTCGTTAAAACCGCGTGTGGTCATGGCGGCGGAGCCGATGCGGATGCCGGAGGTAACGAACGGTTTTTCCGAATCGTTCGGGATGGCGTTTTTGTTGACGGTGATGTGCGCTTTGCCCAAGGCGGCTTCGGCGGCTTTGCCGGTGATTTTCATCGGTTGCAGATCGACGAGGAAAACGTGGCTTTCGGTACGGCCGGAAACGATGCGCAGACCGCGTTTGACCAGTTCTTCCGCCATAGCGGCTGCGTTGGTTTTCACTTGTTTCGCGTATTGTTTGAACTCGGGTTGCAACGCTTCTTTAAACGCTACGGCTTTGGCGGCGATGACGTGCATCAGCGGACCGCCTTGCAGGCTTGGGAAGATGGAAGAGTTCAACGCTTTTTCGTGTGTGTTGTCGCGGCACAAAATCACACCGCCGCGAGGGCCGCGCAGGGTTTTGTGGGTGGTGGTGGTTACGAAGTCGCAGAACGGCACGGGGTTGGGATATTCGCCGCCGGCAATCAGTCCGGCATAGTGCGCCATATCGACAAAGAGGTATGCGCCGACTTTATCGGCGATTTCGCGGAATTTCGCCCAGTCGATTTGCAACGCGTAGGCAGACGCACCGGCCACAATCATTTTGGGTTTGTGTTCGAGCGCGAGGCGTTCGACTTCGGCATAATCGAGAACTTCGTTTTCATCCAAACCATATGTAACGGCATTGTAGAGTTTGCCGGAAATATTAACGCTTGCGCCGTGGGTCAGGTGGCCGCCGTGTGCCAGAGACATACCCAAAATGGTGTCGCCCGGTTTCAAAACGGAAGCGTACACGGCTTGGTTGGCTTGAGAGCCGGAGTGCGGCTGAACGTTGGCATAGGCTGCGCCAAACAGTTCTTTTACGCGGTCGATTGCCAATTGTTCGACAATATCGACGTATTCGCAGCCGCCGTAGTAGCGTTTGCCGGGATAGCCTTCGGCGTATTTGTTGGTCAATTGCGAACCTTGCGCTTCCATTACGGCGCAGCTGACGTAGTTTTCAGAAGCAATCAGCTCGACGTGGTCTTGCTGGCGCCGGTCTTCTTGGGCTATGGCGGCCGCCAGTTCGGGATCATATTGGGTGATGGTTACGCTTTTTGAAAACATCTCTTGATTCCTTTGTGTGGTCAGGGTTAAGTATTGGAAATTTATGCGCAAAGCGGAGGATTGTCAACGATTTTGTCGGACGGTGGGGCGGTTTTCTGCGGGCGGTGTTGCCGTGTGTAACAAAACACTGGATAAAAATATTATCTTTGTTATAATTAATGTAAAGATTCAGTTTGACTTTTTAACCGTAAACCAAGAGAGGAAAGCGATATGTTCCCAGAATACCGTGATTTGATTTCCAAATTGAAACAGGAAGATTCCCACTTTGCCCGTCTGTTTGACGAGCATAACGAGCTGGACGACAAAATTGCCGGTTTGGTCAACAATCCGGTTACCAGCGGCGCGGAAGCCATTGATGAGCTGAAAAAAGCCAAATTGAAACTGAAAGACGAGTTGTACGCCATCCTGCAAAAAGCGGCGGGCAAATAAATTCGGGCTTTAATTTTTAAAATGCCGTCTGAAAACTTTTCAGACGGCATTTTTGCCGTTTGGAAAGGCGGTTTTCTGTCTTTTTAAGGCTATAAACGAAATATCGGCGGCAGCGGCGGATGCGCGCTGCCGCCTTTCTTTATCGGTTAGGCAGCCTGTTTATTTTGAATGCAGGCGGTTGAGGTAATCCACTTCTTCGCTGCTGCCCATAATGACGGCGACGCGCTGGTGCAGGCTTTCGGGACGGATGCCGAGTATGTCCTGACGGGCGTTGCTTGCCGATGCGCCGGCTTGTTCAAGTATCAGGGCCATAGGATTGGCTTCGTACATCAGGCGCAGTTTGCCGGGTTTGGACGGGTCGCGTTTGTCTTGCGGATACATGAACACGCCGCCGCGCATCAGGATGCGGTGGATTTCGGCAACCATGCTGGCTACCCAGCGCATATTGTAGTTTTTGCCGCGCGTGCCGGTTTCGCCTGCCAAGAGTTCGTCTATGTATTGTTGGACGGGGGGCAGCCAGTGGCGGCGGTTGGACATATTGATGGCGAATTCTTTGGTACTTTCGGGTACTTTCGGGTTTTCTTTGGTCAGGACAAATTCGTTTTCGGTATTGAGTGTAAACACGTACACGCTGTGTCCGAGTGTGAATACGAGCTGGGTTTGAGGCCCGTAGAGGACATAGCCTGCGGCAAGCTGATGCCGGCCGGCTTGCAAGAAGGACTCGGTTTTTAATTCGCCATCGGGTTTTTCAAGGATGGAGAAAATCGTACCGACGGAAATGTTGACATCAATATTGGACGATCCGTCTAAAGGGTCGAATAGGACGAGATAGCGTCCGTTTTTACCGGCACTTACGAAAGTGTCTTCTTCCTCGCTTGCCAAACCGGCAACGGCAGGGTTGGCTTTGAGGGTGTCAATCATAATGTTGTTGGCGATAACGTCTAATTTTTTCTGGTCTTCGCCCTGAATATTGCCCGTGCCCGCCATACCCAATACGCCGGCCAGTGAGCCGAGGCGGACTTTGGCGTTGATTTCGGTGCAGGCGGAAACAACGGACAGTAAAACGCCGCCGAGTGCTTCGGGCAGCCGGTTTTGTTGCAGGTGTTCGGGGAGGAATCGGGTCAGTGTGTCCATAGTTTGCTCGTTTCGGAAAGGTTTGTGCCGTCTGAAAGGCGGCAGATTGCTGTGGGGCGTTCCTTTGGTGCGTTCTGCCGGATATCGCGTGGGATTGTAGTGGAAAAAAACGGCGCGGGGCAAGTCGGAACGCGGTAGGCGGATGAAGAATATTTATTCTTAAAAGTGCCGGCTGCCGGTATATCGTCCGGTTTTGTTTGATGGGAGATGCCGTCTGAAGGGTTTCAGACGGCATCGGGGTCAGCAGATTTTGCTGTCCAAAAGGTAGCGCGCGCCTTTGTCTTGCGCCAGCAGCCGCGTGAGGGCGGGGAGGTTTGCCGCCAATTGTTCCGCCAACAGATAGGGCGGATTGATGACGAACATTTCGCTGCCGTGCATACCGAAGCCGTCGGCTTTCGGCGCGTGGACGTGCAGTTCGGCGTGAAGGTAGTTGTCGGGAACGAGTTTTTTCAGTTCTTCGGGCAGCTTGCGGCTTTCTTCGCGGCTTAGGCAGGGATACCAGATGAGATAACAGCCGGACTCAAACCGTTTTAAAGCGGATTTCAGCGTTTCCGTTACACGCCGGTAGTCCTGTTTTTCCTCATAGGGCGGGTCGATGAGAATAACAGCGCGTCGCGGCGGAGGCGGCAGCAGGGAAATCAGCCCTTTGTAACCGTCTTCGCGCAACACTTGTCCGCGTTTGCCCAATCCTGCTTCGCCCATATTGTTTTGCAGATGGACAAAGTCGGTGGGGTGCAGCTCAAACAGGCGCAATTTGTCAGTCGCGCGGGTCAGCGATTGCGCCAGCCACGGAGAGCCGCAGTAAAGTTCGGGCGAGGGCAGGATTTTTTGTATGTGCGCGGCAAAGTCAGAGAGTTCGGCAGGCAGGTTTTGCGCCTGTCGGAGCAGGGCGATGCCTTGCCGGTATTCGCCGACTTTCTGCGCCTCGTTGCCTTCGAGATTGTACAAACCCGCGCCGCCGTGCGTGTCGATGTACCAGTAGGGCTTGTCTTTGCGGTTGAAATATTGCAGCACTAAAAACAAGGTGAAGTGTTTGAGCATATCGGCGTGGTTGCCGGCGTGGAATGCGTGTCTGTAACTGAGCATGGTATGAAAGCCGTTTGTGCGGAAATGCCGTCTGAACGCGGGAATATAGTTTCAGACGGCATAACGTAATGGAAAACAAATGCCGAATCAGCGTTTTTCGCCGATTTTGCCTTCTTTGCCTTTAAGTAGGTTGCTGATATTGCTTTTGTGGCGGAACAACACCAGCAGGGCGATAAGGAGCGTCGCCCAAATCCAAGAAGGGTGGGGCATAAAAAACAGTGCGGCAAGGGGGGCGGCGATTGTGGCGGTTAATGCGGCAAGGGAGGACACCTTGAAGCCGAATGCCATCACAAGCCAAATCAACGCGCAGACCAAGGCAGTTGCGGGAGAGAGTGCCAGAAGCACGCCCAATGCCGTTGCCACGCCTTTGCCGCCCTTAAATCCGAAAAACACCGGCCACATATGCCCGACCAGCGCGGCGAGTGCGACGGCAGCGATCGCGCTGTCGGATAAACCGAGCGGTTCTTGAAGCACGCGTGCAAGCAAAACGGCAACCAAACCTTTGGCGGCATCGCCCAAGAGCGTCAGCGCGGCCGCCTTTTTTTTGCCGCTGCGTAAAACATTGGTTGCCCCCGGATTGCCCGATCCGTAGGTGCGCGGGTCGTCCATGCCGTAATATTTGGACACGATGACGGCGAAAGAAAGTGAGCCGATCAGATAGGAAACGGCAACAGCCGGTATGTTGAACATTTGCGGTACTTTACTTAGAATGGTGCGGTTATTTTAGCAAAAAACGGGGCGGATTATGGATAAAATCTTTTTGCACGGCATCAAGGCGGATACGCTTATCGGCGTGTACGGCTGGGAGCGCGAACGGTTGCAGACCCTGATTGTCGATTTGGACATCGGCGTTCCCGAGAAAGCGGGTTCGGACGACGATATTGCCAATACGGTACATTATGCCGAGGTATGCGAAACGCTGCGCCGACATCTGAAAGAACAGGATTTCCTGCTTTTGGAAGCGTTGGCGGAATATATTGCCGATTTGGTTTTGGGATATTTCGGCGCGGTGTGGGTGCGCGTGAAAATCGTCAAACCGGGTATTTTGGAAGGCGTGCGCGAGGTTGGAGTGGAAATCGAGCGCGGCAAGCGTGAAGATTGAACGGCAGAATAGGAAACGGAAAGGAGATATGAAGTGGATTTGAGGGAAGTAAAATTAGGCGGCGAAACCATTTACGAGGGCGGTTTCGTCAGTATCAGCAGGGATAAGGTCAGGCTGCCCAACGGCAATGAAGGGCAGCGCATCGTCATCCGTCATCCCGGTGCAGCATGTGTCTTGGCGGTAACGGATGATGAAAAGGTCGTTTTGGTGCGGCAGTGGCGTTATGCGGCAAATCAGGCGACATTGGAACTTCCTGCGGGCAAGCTGGATGTGGCGGGTGAGGATATGGCAGCGTGTGCGCTGCGAGAACTGGCAGAGGAAACGCCTTATGTTGCCGACAGCGTGCGCCTGCTTTACAGTTTTTATACGGCGGTCGGTTTTTGCAACGAAAAAATGTATCTGTTCGAGGCGGAAGGCGTGCGCTTGGGCAGTACGCTTGCCAATGACGAAGACGAGATTACGGAAACCGTATTGATGTCGAAGGAGGAAGTCCGTCAGGCATTGGCAAACGATGAAATTAAAGACGGCAAGACATTAATCGGTTTGCAATACTGGCTGATGAAGGATTGACAGGGTATTGGAACTGCCCGCCGGAGTAAATCGGCGGGCAGTTTGTTTGGCGGATGGGATATGCCTTTTCGGCTTGTCTCTGGGCGCGTCCTTTAAAGTCATTCGTGTTTTAGTAATAAGAGAGAAAAGGGGATGATAATTACCCAAACGAACATGATCATTTTTAAGAATAGTTAATAATGAAAATCTTTGTTACTGATTTTTTTTACTGGTTTATTAGTTTATTGGTTCTTTCTTATATACCATCTATTAATGCATGGCATGATGAATTAATAGATGATATTAATTTTGGCAAAAGGGTTATGATGGTTACTTTTTTTGCATTTTTAGACGCAGCAATAGAGAGTTTTTTTTAAGAAAAAGCCTTGGTAGGATAAACCTACCAAGGCTTTTTCTTTGTTATAGACCTAAAAGCCCAATTTGAATTTGAGAACGGTATAGTGGATTAAATTTAAACCAGTACAGCGTTGCCTCGCCTTAGCTCAAAGAGAACGATTCTCTAAGGTGCTGAAGCACCAAGTGAATCGGTTCCGTACTATCTGTACTGTCTGCGGCTTCGTCGCCTTGTCCTGATTTAAATTTAATCCACTATAATTGGCACAGCCAGTATTTAAACAAGCGAAGCCAATTTATAGATTATGTCAAAACCAAAGGAAGCAATTTTTTGCGGTTATTTGACTGCCGTCCCTATCTTCAGCCCGAGCCAAGTCAGCAGCAGCGAACCCGTCGTATGTAGGAAAATATTGGCAAGTGCTGAAGCGGGACGATTCGATTGGAGTAGGGTTACGGTTTCCAGTGAAAATCCGGAAAGCGTGGTCAGGCTGCCGAGAAAACCGATAATCAGCAGCAGCTTCCATTGCGGGTGGTTGACGGTTTCGGCAAAGATTCCGATAAGAAAAGCACCTATCCAGTTGGCAAACAGGTTGCCTGTGGCCGGAGGTATTGATGTGGGAACGGCGAGGTTGAGCAGCCAACGCGCCGTTGCACCGAGTGCTGCACCGATGGAAAGGGGGATGATGTTGGAAAGCATGGTTTTGCCTGTCTATGCCGTCTGAAGGCTACCTCCATATGCTGCGGTCGGACTTCAGATAGCGGTTGTCGTCGAAAGTGTTGATCCAATGGGGCTTCAGTGCAACAAATATGGCAGTTGAAATGCCGCTGAGGAAGGATTCCGCCCACGCCAGCAGAATAAAGACGGGCAGGGCGGTCGTCCACAATATTTCGGACGGAAAAGCGTTTGCGGCATCCAAAATACCGGTCAGCACCAGCCCGGTCAGCAGAATGCCGGCGGCGGAAGCGAGAAAGCCGTTGACGAAAATAAAGATGAAAATATTGGGCGGCAGGCGGTCGACCAGCACACGCGACAGGCGGTTGACGGCAAGTGCGGGCAAAATCAGAACCAATACGTTTGCAGGATACGCACCGGAAGAGCCGGCAAACAGCAGGCAGTAGGGCAGCATCAGCAGCGCGGCAAGCCAAAAGGCGGCGGAAGTGCCCACCATCAGTGCAACCAGATTGACGGCGAGCAGGTGGTAGTTCATCTGTGCAAGCTGTCCGCCGCCGGCAGAGGCGTTCAGACACCATGCTGCGGAAAAAATTACGGTACACAGTGGAAGGGCGGAACGGTAGCGGGCAAGCGAGCGGAATGCGGACGGCGCGGAAGCTGCCAGTATCAGGATAAGGACAATCCACGAAACCGACAGTACCACATCTGAAAACCAGACTGTTTGGAAAATCATGGCAATGCCGCAAAGATTAAGGGAAGGGACGGCTATTATACTGTCGGCGGGGGCAAACCGAAAGCCGAATCGGTTTCGGCAGAATTGCCGGCCGGTTGTTTTTTTTGGGACGGAAACACGTTAAAATAAACCCATTTAATCGTTTGTCTTGCGGGAAACGGCATATGTTTTGGATAGTTTTGATCATTATTTTGTTGCTTGCGCTTGCCGGCCTGTTTTTTGTCCGCGCACAATCCGAACGCGAGTGGATGCGCGAGGTTTCTGCGTGGCAGGAAAAGAAAGGGGAAAAACAGGCGGAGCTGCCTGAAATCAAAGACGGTATGCCCGATTTTCCCGAGTTTGCCCTGATGCTTTTCCATGCCGTCAAAACGGCAGTGTATTGGCTGTTTGTCGGTGTCGTCCGTTTCTGCCGAAACTATCTGGCGCACGAATCCGAACCGGACAGGTCTGTGCCGCCTGCTTCTGCAAACTATGCGGATGTTCCGAACGCATCCGACGGGTATTCAGACAGTGGAAACGGGACGGAAGAAGCGGAAACGGAAACGGCAGAAACTGCGGAAGAAGAGGCTGCCGATACGGAAGACATTGCAACTGCCGTAATCGACAACCGCCGCATCCCATTCGACCGGAGTATTGCTGAAGGGTTGATGCCGTCTGAAAGCGAAATTTCGCCCGTCCGTCCGGTTTTTAAAGAAATCACTTTGGAAGAAGCAACGCGTGCTTTAAACAGCGCGGCTTTAAGGGAAACGAAAAAACGCTATATCGATGCATTTGAGAAAAACGAAACAGCGGTCTCCAAAGTCCGCGTGTCCGATACCCCGATGGAAGGGCTGCAGATTATCGGTTTGGACGACCCTGTGCTTCAACGCACGTATTCCCGTATGTTCGATGCGGACAAAGAAGCGTTTTCCGAGTCTGCGGATTACGGATTTGAGCCGTATTTTGAGAAGCAGCATCCGTCTGCCTTTTCTGCAGTCAAAGCCGAAAATGCACGGAATACGCCGTTCCGCCGTCATGCAGGGCAGGGGAAAGGGCAGGCGGAGGCAAAATCCCCTGATGTTTCCCAAGGGCAGTCCGTTTCAGACGGCACATCCGTCCGCGATGCCCGCCGCCGCGTTTCCGTCAATTTGAAAGAACCGAACAAGGCAACGGTTTCTGCGGAGGCGCGGATTTCGCGCCTGATTCCGGAAAGTCGGACAGTTGTCGGGAAACGGGATGTTGAAATGCCGTCTGAAACCGAAAATGTTTTCACGGAAACCGTTTCGTCTGTGGGATACGGCGGTCCGGTTTATGATGAAACTGCCGATATCCATATTGAAGAACCTGCCGCGCCCGATGCTTGGGTGGTCGAACCACCCGAAGTGCCGAAAGTTCCCATGACCGCAATCGATATTCCGCCGCCGCCTCCCGTATCGGAAATCTACAACCGTACCTATGAACCGCCGTCAGGATTCGAGCAGGCGCAACGCAGCCGCATTGCCGAAACCGACCATCTTGCCGATGATGTTTTGAATGGAGGTTGGCAGGAGGAAACCGCCGCTATTGCGGATGACGGCAGTGAAGGTGTGGCAGAGCGGTCAAGCGGGCAATATCTGTCGGAAACCGAAGCGTTCGGGCATGACAGTCAGGCGGTTTGTCCGTTTGAAGATGTGCCGTCTGAACGCCCGTCCTGCCGGGTATCGGATACGGAAGCGGATGAAGGGGCGTTCCCATCTGAAGAAACCGGTGCGGTATCCGAACACCTGCCGACAACCGACCTGCTTCTGCCTCCGCTGTTCAATCCCGAGGCGACGCAAACCGAAGAAGAACTGCTGGAAAACAGCATCACCATCGAAGAAAAATTGGCGGAGTTCAAAGTCAAGGTCAAGGTTGTCGATTCTTATTCCGGCCCTGTGATTACGCGTTATGAAATCGAACCCGATGTCGGCGTGCGCGGCAATTCGGTTTTGAATCTGGAAAAAGATTTGGCACGTTCTCTGGGCGTGGCTTCCATCCGCGTTGTCGAAACCATCCCCGGCAAAACCTGTATGGGTTTGGAACTTCCGAACCCGAAACGCCAAATGATACGCCTGAGCGAAATCTTCAATTCGCCCGAGTTTGCCGAATCCAAATCCAAGCTGACACTCGCGCTCGGTCAGGACATCACCGGACAGCCCGTCGTAACCGACTTGGGCAAAGCACCGCATTTGCTGGTTGCCGGTACGACCGGTTCGGGCAAATCGGTGGGTGTCAACGCGATGATTCTGTCTATGCTTTTCAAAGCCGCGCCGGAAGACGTACGTATGATTATGATCGATCCGAAAATGCTGGAATTGAGCATTTACGAAGGCATCCCGCACCTGCTCGCCCCTGTCGTTACCGATATGAAGCTGGCGGCAAACGCGCTGAACTGGTGTGTTAACGAAATGGAAAAACGCTACCGCCTGATGAGCTTTATGGGTGTGCGCAATCTTGCGGGCTTCAACCAAAAAATCGCCGAAGCCGCAGCAAGGGGAGAAAAAATCGGCAATCCGTTCAGCCTCACGCCTGACAATCCCGAACCTTTGGAAAAATTGCCGTTTATCGTGGTCGTGGTCGATGAGTTTGCCGACCTGATGATGACGGCAGGCAAGAAAATCGAAGAACTGATTGCCCGCCTCGCCCAAAAAGCCCGCGCGGCAGGCATCCATCTTATCCTTGCCACGCAACGCCCCAGCGTCGATGTCATCACGGGTCTGATTAAGGCGAACATCCCGACGCGTATCGCGTTCCAAGTGTCCAGCAAAATCGACAGCCGCACGATTCTCGACCAAATGGGCGCGGAAAACCTGCTCGGTCAGGGCGATATGCTGTTCCTGCCGCCGGGTACTGCCTATCCACAGCGCGTTCACGGCGCGTTTGCGTCGGATGAAGAGGTGCACCGCGTGGTCGAATATTTGAAACAGTTTGGCGAGCCGGACTATGTTGACGATATTTTGAGCGGCGGCGGCAGCGAAGAGCTGCCCGGCATCGGGCGCAGCGGCGACGACGAAACCGATCCGATGTACGACGAGGCCGTATCCGTTGTCCTGAAAACGCGCAAAGCCAGCATTTCGGGCGTACAGCGCGCCTTGCGTATCGGCTACAACCGCGCCGCGCGTCTGATTGACCAGATGGAGGCGGAAGGCATTGTGTCCGCACCGGAACACAACGGCAACCGTACGATTCTCGTCCCCTTGGACAATGCTTGATTTTTTGCAAATGGAAATGCCGTCTGAAGACTGTTTCAGACGGCATTTTTATCGGATGTTTGAATTCGGATTATTCCCTAACCTGTCCCGTGCCTTGTACGATGTATTTGTAACTCGTCAGCTCTTTCAAACCCATCGGACCCCTGGCGTGGAGTTTTTGCGTGGAGATGCCCATTTCGCAACCCAAGCCGAATTCGCCGCCGTCGGTAAAGCGCGTAGACGCGTTGACATACACGGCGGCAGAATCAACGTGCGAGGTGAAATAATCCGCCGCTTCGGGGTTTTCGGTAACGATGCCGTCTGAATGGTGCGTGCTGTGGACTTCGATGTGTCCGACCGCCTCTTCGACCGAAGCGACGGTTTTCACGGCGAGGATGTAGTCTAAAAACTCGGTGTCGAAATCGTCTGCACCCGCCGCTTCGCCGCCGATATGCCGCGCCGCCTGCGGATCCAAACGGAAGCGGACGGGCGGCAGTCCGGCTTCTATACGGTCGCGCACCAACAGCCGTTCGAGCTTGGGCAGGAAGTCGGCAGCAATGTCTTCATGCACCAGCAGCACTTCCATCGAGTTGCACACGGACGGGCGGCTGGTTTTGGCGTTGTACACGATACGGAGCGCCTTGTCCCAATCCGCGTCCTTGTCGATATAAATGTGGACGATGCCCGTCCCCGTTTCAATGACCGGCACGACGGCATTTTCAACCACCGCCCGTATCAGCCCCGTCCCGCCGCGCGGAATCAGCAGGTCTAGATAATCTTTCGCCCTCATCATTTCGTAACTGCCCTCGCGCCCGGTGTCTTCAATCAACTGGAGCGCGTCGGGGGAGATGCGGGTTTGTGCCAACCCCGTTTTCAGGGCGGCAACGATGGCGCGTGCGGATTGGAATGCATCTTTGCCGCTGCGGAGTACGACCGCGCTGCCGCTTTTCAGTGCCAAAGCCGCCGCATCGGAAGTAACGTTCGGGCGGCTTTCGTAAATAATGCCGATAACGCCCATCGCCACGCGCTTTTTGACAATTTCCAAGCCGTTGGGCAAAGTCGAGGTTTCCAGTATTTCGCCCACGGGATCAGGCAGCACGGCAACCGCCCTGATGCCGTCCGCCATCGCGCCAATGCGTTTTTCGTCCAACAAAAGGCGGTCGGTCATGCTTTCGGGAATTTTGCCTGCCGCCGCTTCCAAATCTAAACGGTTTGCCGCCAAAATATCTTCCGCCGCCGCTTCCAGACTGTCCGCCATCGCAAGCAGCGCGCGGTTTTTTTCTGCCGTATCCGCCGTGTTGGCGGATTTTTTTGCCGCTTTGGCAAGGGCAAGCTGTTTTTGTGTGTTTGACATGGGTTTCCTTTTCTAAAATTCGGTCAGAAGCAGGCGTATTTCGGGCGTGATGGAAATCCAATCGTCCCGATGGATGAACACGCCTTTCGCTTTGCGCGATTTGAGCAGGTCTTCGACGGCGGCAGAGCCGAAAAGGACGCGCCCTTTGCCCAAAGGCTGTTTGGTTGCGTTGCTGTACACGGTTACGGTGTCCATACGGGAAAAATGCCCTTCGATTCCGACAACGCCCGACATCAGCAGGCTTTTGCCCTGTTCCGACAAGGCGCGTTCCGCACCTTCGTCCACATAAACGCCGCCCCGGCTTTCCGAGTAAAACGCCAGCCATTGTTTCTGCGTCCTCAAGCCTTTGGCACGGGGGACGAAAAACGAACCGTCCGCCTGATGTCCGGCGGCTTCGGCAAGGGCGTTGTCTTTAAGCGAGGAACAGATATATACCGGGACGCCGGATTCGGTCGCAATCGTCGCCGCTTTGATTTTGGTCAGCATCCCGCCCGTGCCGTTTGCCGAACCCGCGCCGCCCGCCATTGCGATAATTTCATGGTTGATGTGTTCGATTTTATCCAGCCGTACGGCATCGGGATTGCTGTTCGGGTTGCCGGTATAAAGCCCGTCTATGTCGGTCAGCAGTACCAAGAGGTCTGCCTGTATCATCGCCGCAACCTGCGCGCTGAGCGTGTCGTTGTCGCCGATTTTCAACTCTTCGACAGAAACCGTGTCGTTTTCATTGATAATGGGGACGGCGCGGCGTTGCAGTAGTACGGAAAGCGCGGCGGCGGCATTTTGGTAGCGGCGTTTGTCGGCAAAGTCGGCGCGGTTGAGCAGGATTTGCGCGGACACGATGCCGTCTGAAGACAGGCAGGCGGTGTATTCTTCCATCAGCAGCCCCTGTCCGACGGCGGCGGAAGCCTGTTTGTCGGCAATTTTAACCGGGCGTTTTTTGAAACCCAGCGCACCGAACCCTGCCGCAACCGCGCCGGAAGACACCAAGACCAGCTCGTGTCCCGCATGATGCAATGCGGCAAGCTGGCGGGTGATGGTTTGGATTTTGCCGCGCGAGAGACTGCCGTCCGAATGGGTAATCGAAGATGTGCCAACTTTAAATACGATTCTTTTGTATTTCATTGTTTCCGTCCTTGTTGGTTTGTCCTGTCTCGTTGCCGCCTTGTACCGCCGAATTTGCCCTGTTCTGCCGCAATTGTCAACAATCACGCCGCGCCTGCAATAAAATAGACAAAATGTATAAAATTAATAAAATCTATGGCGGTTTATTGAGATTTTTTCAAATTAATATTGCCGTTTTGTCTAAAATGCGTATAATCCTGTCCATATTTCTGCTGTAGGCTGATTTATTTTAGACAAGGACTACCATGCAATTAGATATAGACCGCTTGGTTGCTTATTTCGGCGGCGTGAACGCACTTGCCGAAGCGTTGAAACAGCACGATCCCGAAAATGCCGCGACGACCGCTGCCATCTACAAATGGCGCACGCGCGGGTCGCTGCCCCTGGCGCAACTGCAAAAGCTGACCGCGTTGGCGGAAGCGCAAGGCAGGCCGCTGGATTTGAATGCTTTTTTACAAAAAAACGAATCTCTGGAGAGAACAGAAATGACACAGACCAACCGCGTAATTATTTTCGACACCACCATGCGCGACGGCGAGCAGTCGCCCGGTGCATCCATGACCAAAGAGGAAAAAATCCGCATTGCCCGCCAGTTGGAGAAAATGGGCGTGGATGTGATTGAGGCGGGTTTTGCCGCCGCCAGCCCGGGCGATTTCGAGTCTGTCAATGCGATTGCCAAAATCATCACCAAATCCACAGTCTGCTCGCTGGCGCGTGCCGTTGAAAACGATGTGCGTAAGGCAGGTGAGGCTGTTTCGCCTGCGCCGAAAAAACGCATCCATACCTTCATTGCCACCAGCCCCATCCACATGGAGCACAAACTGAAAATGAAACCGCAGCAGGTCATAGATGCGGCGGTCAAAGCAGTGAAAATCGCCAAAGAATACACCGACGATGTGGAATTTTCCGCCGAAGATGCCGTGCGTTCGGATTTGGACTTCCTCGCCAAAATCTTTACGGCGGTTATCGAAGCAGGCGCGACCACCATCAATATTCCAGATACTGTCGGCTACTCCATCCCTTCCGTATGGTACGAGCGTATCAGCAACATCATCAAAAGCGTTCCCAATGGCGACAAAGTAGTTTGGTCAACCCACTGCCATAATGACTTGGGTATGGCGGTTGCCAACTCGCTGGCCGCCGTTCAGGCAGGCGTGCGCCAGGTGGAGTGCACCATCAACGGTTTGGGAGAACGCGCAGGCAATGCCAGCCTTGAAGAAATCGTGATGGCATTGAAAGTGCGTCATGATTTGTTCGGCTTGGAAACCGGCATCGATACCACGCAAATCGTGCCGGTATCCAAACTGGTCTCCACCATTACCGGTTATCCGATTCAGCCCAACAAGGCAGTGGTCGGCGCAAACGCCTTTGCACATGAATCAGGCATCCATCAGGACGGCGTGTTGAAACACCCCGAAACCTATGAAATCATGACTGCCGAATCGGTCGGCTGGTCAACCAACCGCCTGACTTTGGGCAAACTCTCCGGTCGCAGCGCGTTCCGCAGCAAACTGGCGGATTTGGGCATCGAGTTGGAAAGCGAAGAGGCATTGAATGCTGCTTTTGCACGCTTCAAAGAACTCGCCGACAAAAAACGCGAAATCTTCGATGAAGACCTGCACGCGCTGGTGTCGGACGAAATGGGCAATATGAATACCGAAAGCTACAAATTCATCTCCCAAAAAATCAGCACCGAAACCGGCGAAGAGCCGCGCGCCGACATCGTGTTCAGCATCAAAGGCGAAGAAAAACGCGCTTCTGCCACCGGTTCCGGCCCGGTTGATGCGATTTTCAAAGCGATTGAGAACGTGGCGCAAAGCGGTGCGACTTTACAGATTTATTCCGTCAATGCCGTAACGCAAGGTACGGAAAGCCAAGGCGAAACCAGCGTCCGTCTGGCGCGCGGTAACCGCGTCGTCAACGGACAGGGCGCGGATACCGACGTTTTGGTCGCCACTGCCAAAGCCTACCTCTCCGCTTTGAGCAAGCTGGAATTTAGTGCCGCCAAACCGAAAGCGCAAGGCAGCGGTACGATTTGAGTGTGAAAACAGACGATGCCGTCTGAAGCAGAAAAAGGCTTCAGACGGCATTGCAGCGATAATAGGGCGCAAAACCCATTTGAAAAGGAAAATGATGGATTCCCGAAAATTTACCGAAGCATCCAAACGGCGGTTGGGCGAATTGTTGGATGCCAAAAGCGAACAAGGCAACACGATGCGTTGCGACGAGGTTCAAGGCTTTATGACGGCACTGTTGAGCGGGCCGGACAAATTGACACCGCTCGACTGGCTGCCGGAAGTGTTGGGCGACGAATCGCAATTTACCGCCGCCGAACGTTCCGAAATCGAACGGCTGGTTTTGGCAATGGCGATGGACATAACCGCCGCGATGTCGGATAAAAAGCTGCCCGATTTGTGGCTTTATGAAAACGAAGACGGCGGCAGCGATTTTTACACTTGGTGCAATGCCTATCTTTACGGTTTGGATATTGTGCCGACCGATTGGTTTGAAGCCGCCGATGATGAAGAATTTGAAGAGTTGTTTTATCCCATCATGGCGTTGGGCGGCATTTACGACGAAGAGGAAAACGGCTCCATCCGCCTGCAATTTACAGAAGGCGAGTTGGCGGAACTGGAATCCGAGTTGCCTTATGCCTTAGCAGACATTTACCGCTACTGGCAGGCGGTCATCAACAAGCCGCAAACCGTCCGCAGGGAAGGGGCAAAAACCGGCAGGAACGATCCCTGTCCGTGCGGCAGCGGCAGAAAATACAAGGCGTGTTGCGGTAAGAATTGACGGTTCGGGCGGAATAAAATGCCGTCTGAAATGCAGTTTGCGTTTCAGACGGCATTTTTGTCGGAAAGGTTTAATGCTTCCTGCTGCCGAAGAAGATGAAGCCGGCAATACCCAAAACAATCATCGGGACGCTCAACCATTGCCCCATCGACAGCCCCAAGGTCAGCAGCCCGAGATAGTCGTCGGGTTGGCGTGCAAATTCGGCAATGAAGCGGAATATGCCGTAGCCGCCGAGGAAGAGCGAGGCGACTTGTCCGGTCGGCCGCTGTTTTTTAGAGAACAGCCAAACGACGGCGAACAGGCAGATGCCTTCAAGTGCAAACTGATAAAGCTGCGAGGGATGACGCGGCAGCATACCGTATTGTTGCAGCCATTCTGCCCAAAGCGGATTGTGCGCGGCGGCTTTGGCATCTTCGTAACGCGCCTGCGGGAAGCCCATTGCCCAAAATGCGTTAATGTCGGTAATGCGTCCCCAAAGTTCGCCGTTGATGAAGTTGCCGATACGTCCCGAAGCGAGACCCAGCGGAACGAGCGGGGCGACCGTATCCGTCAGTTTGAGGAAGCTGATGTTTTGTTTGCGGCTGAACAACCACATTGCGGCAACCACGCCTAAAAATCCGCCGTGAAACGACATTCCGCCTTCCCATACCTTGAAAATATCAAGCGGATGGGCAAGGTAGTAGGCGGATTTGTAAAACAGGACGTAACCCAAACGGCCGCCAAAAATCACGCCCAAAATGCCCCATGTCAGGAAGTCGTCAAGCGATTCTTTGGTAAAAACGGACAAGCCTTGCGCGATGCGCCTTCTGCCGAGAAAGGTAAAAAGAATAAATCCGAGGATGTAGCTTAGGGCATACCAGCGGACGGCAAGCGGGCCGATACTGATAAGGACGGGATCGAATTGGGGATGGGTAATCATGATGTTCCTTGATTTCAATTTCAAATGCCGTCTGAAAGGCATGATGCTTCAGACGGCATTTCTGCAATAAGGGTTTCAGCGCAAATCGCCGATGATGTTGAGGATGGCGGACAATGCGGCTTCGCCCAGGCGCAATGAACGTTGGCCGTTCCATCCGAAGTCGTCATCGGGCAGGTTGGCGTTGTCTTTAAAGGGCATTTCCAGCGTGTAGGCAAGGCAGTTGAAACGGTTGCCGACCCAGTTGGTCGCCAAGGTCATATTCGCTTCACCTGGCGCGTCTTTTTCGTAACCGTATTCATCTTGGAAATCGGGGCTGGCGTTCAAAAGGGCGGTTTTGAACTGCGCTTCCAGCGCGGCAATGCGCGGATTGTAGTTCGGCACGCCTTCAGTTCCTGCAACAAAGACAAAGGGCAGACCTTCATCGCCGTGGATGTCCAAAAACAAATCTACGCCGGTTTCCAGCATTTTTTCGCGCACGAAGAACACTTCGGGGCTTTTTTCCAAAGTCGGGTTTTCCCACTCGCGGTTGAGGTTCGCACCGGCGGCGTTGGTACGCAGGTTGCCAAGTGCCGAACCGTCGGGATTCATGTTTGGCACGATGTAGAAAGTGGCGCGGTCGAGCAGGGTGCGTGCTGTCGGGTCTTGCGGGTCGAGCAGTCTGCCGAGCAGCCCCTCGATAAACCATTCCGCCATCGTTTCACCCGGATGCTGGCGGGCGGTAATCCAGATTTTCAAATCACTTTCGACCTGATTGCCGATGGTCAGCAGATTGATGTCACGCCCTTGCACGGTGCTGCCCAAATCGTCGATGCGGCACAGCCCGCTGCCTTGCGCGTCGCCGAGGAGGTTTAAATGCTGTTCTTCGGAATAGGGTTCGAAATAGGCGTAATACACGCTGTTGGACAGCGGCGTATGATTGACGGTCAGTACGCCGTTTTCGTAGGAAGTCGGTACGCGGAACCAGTTGCGGCGGTCGTATGATGCACACGCCTGATAGTCTTCCCAGCCTTTCGGGTAGGCGGCTTCTGCCGCGTTTTCAAAATGCATGATGCAGTTTTGATAGGCCGCGCCTTGCAGCCGGAAGTAGAACCATTGTGCAAAATCGGAGGCGTTGTCGGGACGCAGGGCGAGGCGGATGTTGGAAGGATCGGTCAGGTCTTTGACAACGACCGAGCCGGCATCGAAGCGGGTGCTGATTTTAATCATGGGGAATCCTTGCTGTCGCCGGTTTCTCGAACCGGATAAACCGCGATTTTACCGCCCGTATCGCAAGGCTTCAACCTGCCCGAAGGTGTGCCGGATGCCGTCTGAAGATTGTTTCAGACGGCGTTTGGCGTTAACATAAGCCGAAATTGTCAACAATATGGAGCCGTTATGGCGTTTGAAAACATTATTTCCGCCGCCGACAAGGCGCGTATCCTTGCCGAAGCACTGCCTTACATCCGCCGGTTTTCCGGTTCGGTCGTCGTCATCAAATACGGCGGCAACGCGATGACCGAACCTGCCTTGAAAGAAGGGTTTGCCCGCGATGTCGTGCTGCTGAAGCTGGTCGGCATTCATCCCGTCATCGTTCACGGCGGCGGGCCGCAGATCAATGCGATGCTTGAAAAAGTCGGCAAAAAGGGCGAGTTTGTCCAAGGAATGCGCGTTACCGACAAAGAGACGATGGATATTGTCGAAATGGTGTTGGGGGGACACGTCAACAAAGAAATCGTGTCGATGATTAACACATATGGCGGACACGCCGTCGGCGTAAGCGGACGCGACGACCATTTCATTAAGGCGAAGAAACTTTTGATCGATACGCCCGAACAGAATGGCGTGGACATCGGACAGGTCGGTACGGTGGAAAGCATCGATACCGGTTTGGTTAAAGGGCTGATAGAACGCGGCTGCATTCCCGTCGTCGCCCCCGTCGGCGTAGGTGAAAAAGGCGAAGCGTTCAACATCAACGCCGATTTGGTGGCAGGCAAATTGGCGGAAGAATTGAACGCTGAAAAACTCTTGATGATGACGAATATCGCCGGTGTGATGGACAAAACGGGCAATCTGCTGACCAAACTCACGCCGAAACGGATTGATGAACTGATTGCCGACGGCACGCTGTATGGCGGTATGTTGCCGAAAATCGCTTCTGCGGTCGAAGCCGCCGTCAACGGTGTGAAAGCCACGCATATCATCGACGGCAGGTTGTCCAACGCGCTTTTGTTGGAAATCTTTACTGATGCCGGTATCGGTTCGATGATTTTAGGCGGCGGGGAAGATGCCTGAAGCAAAGTCGGAAAATGCCGGCTTTGGCGGAAAACCCGTTTGTCCGGTTTCTGTTTTTGGGGTTTCGGGCAATTTCCAAACCGTCATTCCTGAAAAAATATAGTGGATTAAATTTAAACCAGTACGGCGTTGCCTCGCCTTGCCGTACTATTT
>NZ_JAGTUI010000109.1:0-998 GCF_018224585.1 Neisseria sp. Marseille-Q1983 | reverse complement strand
GTGATGTGGCATGGCCTAAATGGATTGCATATGGGGTGCTTGGAGCTGCCGCAACAGGTGTCGTTGCATTATCGGAAAGCGATACATGTACTGGAAAATGTCAAGAAGAAAAAGAACGTAAGAAACGTTGTAAAAAATGGGGAAGAGGTACTCCTGCTGATGCTGCAAAAATAGTTAATATAAAACGAAGAGGGCCAAAAGGAATAAAACGAATTGATAAGCCGGAAGAATCAGTACCAAACTCACAGTATCATGCCCACGCACATAATGATGCGGCACTAAATCTAGATGGAACTATTCACGATAAACATCGAGGAATCCCCCCATTCTCTAAAGATGATAGAGATTTCTTATTTTGCCATGGATGGAATACATAATGGAATACTTAAAACTATTAACAAAGTTAGCAAAAACTGAAAAATCATATCAGTATGATGAAATAATTAAATTACTTAAGCATCCTGTTGAATTTGAAGAAATTCCCTTAATTACTAGAACTGGAAGAGAAAAACCATTTTTAAAAATACTATCCCCAAAACAGTTGAATTTGTTCTTTTTAAATACTGCAATATTTTACATTAATAATATAAATTTAATGGCAAAAGATATTCTGATAAATAACGATTTATCGATATGTGTAACATACCCAGATATAAGTTCTGAATTACATAATCTATATAGCTTTTATATACCTAACATATGTATTTATAGGTCGAAATATGAAAATACATTTAAAAATTATCCAGTTTTAAATTTAGAAAATTTCTCATGGTTACATGAATATTCATCTGATTTTAATTATAAAGACATTTTTAACATTGTTTACTCTAAATTTGATGACGGTTTTGGCTATGAAATTTTTAGGGTATTTTTATTAAAAAAGAAGGATATTTAAAACAAGCGTAAATAGAATTAGCCTCCTCCTAACGCATACATTAAGGTCGTCTGAAACTCCAAACCCTCATTCGCCCAGCTTTCAGACGACCCCATCCCCAACA
>NZ_JAGTUI010000108.1:0-1020 GCF_018224585.1 Neisseria sp. Marseille-Q1983 | reverse complement strand
CTCCGCCGCTGCCGCGATAACGGCCGCCAAACCCATAAGTGTGGCGAAAATCAGCGCGGCGGCCGCCAGCCGTTTCCCTACGATTCCTGCATCTGTCGTGTTCATGTTTCCACCTACCTTTACTTGGTGTTTTGGGTTATACTTAATCAAGTTTGAATCCTTGTCTGATAAGGGTTTGAATACAGAACCCCCGCAAAGATTCGCGCCTTTGCGGGGTTTCGCTTCGGTTTCAAAGATAAAACCCCTTGCATTCGCAGGGGGTTTTGTTTATGATGGGGTTTCCTAACAAACTTACAACAGAAAACGCGCCTGTTGCGCGATTTTTCGTATCTACTCCCATCATATTGTTTGCCGCATTTCCGTTTCCTTGGTTGCGACAGATTTCAAGTTATGGGGGTGCGGGTAGCAGCAATGCCCCGGACGCTACTGTAAGTGCGTTAGGACACCCCCGCCCAATTTGGGTATTCCTAAAACCTTTAAACTTACAGGAGTTCATCATGAACGCATTATCTCTTTCTTTTAAAGATATCAATTTCCAAATTACCGACATCCACGGCCAGCCTTGGCTAAGGGGCTTGCAAGTTGCAAGCGCCTTGGGATACAAAAATCCAGCAGCCGATATTGTCAATCTCTACAACCGCAACGCCGACGAATTTACCGACAGCATGACCCAAGTTATCGAACTGCCCACCGCAGGCGGCAAACAGCAGGTGCGTGTATTCAGCCTGCGCGGCTGCCACCTGCTCGGTATGTTGGCACGAACCAAAGTAGCCAAAGAGTTCCGCCGCTGGGTGCTGGATGTATTGGAAGATGAAGTATCAGGCCGTCTGAAACCGCAAGCACCGCGCAAAGCCCTGCCGTCAGGTTTAACCCACGAGCAACAGGCGGAAGTCAAAGCCCTGCACAATATCCTGCTCCAATCCGTGCCGTTCGAGAAGCAGAAGGCTTTGGCGATTACGTTATGGAGCGCGGTCAAATCGAAATTCAAGGTCGGCTACAAAGACGTGCCGCCCGAACAGT
>NZ_JAGTUI010000107.1:0-1027 GCF_018224585.1 Neisseria sp. Marseille-Q1983 | reverse complement strand
TTTAGACGCGGCAGGCAATATCGCGCTGGCGAAAGACCCCTACGCCAAGGCGCAGGATGTGGCTTCGGCGTGCCGCCTGTTTGCGGGCGAACTGTATTACGACACCGAAAAGGGCATTCCCTATTTTGAAGAAATGTTGGGTAAAAAACAGTCGTTCGCGCTGTACCGGCACCGGCTGGTGCAGGCCGCTTTGTCCGTCCCCTGCGTGCTGACGGCAGACGTTGCCGCCGAGATGCGCGACGGGCGCGTGCTTTCGGGCAGCCTGAAATTTACCGACGACACCCGGAAACAATACGAGGTAACGCTATGAGCAGTAATGTCCCCCCTGTCCGCTTCACGCCGCAGGGCTTGCAGATTCCGACCGAAACCGAAGTGCTGGACGGCGTGCTGGCCGATTTCAACGATGCATTCGGCGGCGGCCTGAACCTGAATTTGGAAACGCCGCAGGGTCAGCTTGCCTCTTCGCTGGCCGCCGTGATTGCCGACAAAAACAATGTGATTGCCGAGCTGGCCAATCAAATCCATCCGGAATACGCCGAAGGCGTGATGCAGGACGCGATTGCCCAAATCTACTTCCTGCAGCGCAAACCCGCCACCGATTCGGCAGTGGTGTGCGAGTTTGTCGGACTGCCCGGCACGCAGATTCCGCAGGGATTCATCGTGCAGGATGCGGCGGGCAACCAATGGGCGTTGCAGCAGGAAACCGGCATCCCTGTCGGCGGCAAAATCAGCGGCACACTCATTGCCGCCGGACAGATTGAAGCCCCCGCCCACAGCGTGAATGTGATTTATCAGGCATTGGTGGGGCTGGACAGGGTGGACAATCCGCACCCCGCCGTCCCCGGTCGGGCGGAAGAAAGCCGCGCCGAATTTGCCGAACGCAGGCGGCGCAGCGTCGCCATCAATGCCCACGGCACGCCGCAGGCGGTGTACGCAAACGTGTTCGCGTTGGACGGCGTGCGCGATGTGTACGTCATCGACAACCCGAAAGGACAAAGCGTGCAGGCGGGCGCAACCCATTACACGC
>NZ_JAGTUI010000106.1:0-1098 GCF_018224585.1 Neisseria sp. Marseille-Q1983 | reverse complement strand
GATCTGTCTGCCGTCGGTCAGGACGGTGGCGGTACGGTTGCCGTTGAAGTCGTAGCAGGGTAAGGGTGGGACATAGGCAAGGTCGTCTGAAAATTGATTTCAGACGACCTTGATATTTTGTTGGGTCTCGACCCAACCTACGGCTACTAATTGTCAATAATGTATCTTTGGGCTCTTATACGAAAGCGTTGTACTATGCTAAGTAGATGGTTTTTAGATGGTTATGCTGAATAATTCAAGGATAACTTATCACTACTCCATACATTCCAACAGAGGAATGTATATAATAAATTTTATAAATTTCCTGATCGTTGATAAAAGGCAAGAGGCAAGGGAAGTCTTCTATAACTTCTTTTGAAATTTTTTTGCTATCAAAATCATATATGTCAAAAACTATATTCTGATCTGAAAAATTGTCAAAATGAAAAAAAACTACTTCTCTATATATTAATGTTTTTCCATTGTTTAAATATAGTGTTAACGTCTTGTCTTTTTTATTGTGTATTAAACCAATAATTTCCTCATCATGAATCATCTGTTTATTTCCTTTTCAACATTCATTGGGATTGTTCATAGAATAATATAAATCCTGACATGGGCTAATCGAATTAGGCCATAGTAAAAGCCCTAATCCACCAATGGCTTTTGTTGTTAGACCAGCCAGTCCTGGAGCCGCTTGAGCACATCTTCCACACCGTAATTGAAATTTTTCTGTTTTGGTTAATGCTCTTCCGTCACTTCTTGTTTTATTCGGTGCTTGAGCTGAAGGATATTTCCAATCATGTGCATGAGGATCGCCAGATCCATGATCATGACCAAAGTCAATATCTTTTATTGGGTTGCCATTTGCATCATAAGTCCTAATCTGTATAAGTTTACCTGTTTGAGTATTAGTTTGAGTTAATTTTCCGTTTGCAGGGCCAAACTTCCCAGTTTTACTTCCCTATGGGAGACGACTTTTAAGGGGTTTTCGAGCTAACCCCAAAGTATCTGTCCAGTTTAGCGAATTCCATGCAAATTGATATAAATTCATTCCACCTATTAACCCAATCGGATCCTGATTCACAAACCGCCCGATGTTCGGCTCATAGTACCTGA
>NZ_JAGTUI010000105.1:0-1152 GCF_018224585.1 Neisseria sp. Marseille-Q1983 | reverse complement strand
ACCAGTATTGCGACCGTGAGACGGGGCTGCATTACAACTTCTTCAGGTACTATGACCCGAACTGCGGGCGGTTTGTGAATCAGGATCCGATTAGACTATTAGGAGGTTTTAACCTTTATCAATTTGCATCGAATGTGCTGGGATGGATTGACCCATTGGGGTTAGCCAAAAATGCAGCTAAAAAATTAATCCAAGATTTAGAGAAAACAATAGGTTCTGAAAATGTTCACGGTTTGAGACGGCATGGTGCTGGTACAACAAGAGCACAGCAGAGATACCGCGCTCAAACAGGTGTATGCCCAGACGGCAAGAGGGGAAGACCTGAAGACTCATCAAGATTCCTTTCTCCTGAAAACCAAGCAGAAGCCATTCAGATTGCATTAAAAAAAGCTCCTGAAAATGGTGGCCCCGTTGTCTTTGATATGAGTAGAATTGTTGCAGAGGGCTATCTAAAAGGTGGTAGAGGACCATTAATCCAAACATCTCAAGTACAAGCCACATTCAATAAAGCTGGTCAATTAGTTTCAATTTTTGGAAAATTAAAATGAATAAAGTGTATAAAGTTAGTCCTAAATATATCAGACTTTTTCTTGGACTATTACACGAAGGTGTAGATAGCAAACTTGAGGACTTATCAGGTCTGAATTTGGTTAATCGAGATAGCGTAAAGAGATTAGTCAAAGAATATCTGTACCCCGAGTATCAAAATTTTACAATATCAACCCAATTCAGAATTAAAGAAAGTTTGAGATTTGGATTAAATTTCTGGACAGAAGAACGACTACATGATCAATTTCCTAGTACCGATGCAGCCTTTGAAATACCTCAGCAAATGACCGCAAAAGAACTTTATAAGCAAATTTGGGATGATATGTTTAATAATGAAGATATCACTATTTCTGATATAACAAAATATCAGGAATCGAACCAAAATTAGCAAGCTGTAGGCTGGAGTGAAACCCAACAAAATATTAAGATCATACGAAACCGAACTCTCTTACATACCCGAAGGATAAATGACGCATATTACTGATGCCTTTGGCCACACCTTCGACTGCCATTACGACAAAGCCCGCCGCTTAGTCGGCCTCACCAACGAAAACGGTGCGCGCTACCGCTTTGCCTACGACGTCCTCGACCGCCTGATTGCCG
>NZ_JAGTUI010000104.1:0-1224 GCF_018224585.1 Neisseria sp. Marseille-Q1983 | reverse complement strand
ATGAAGAGACCGGGCTGCATTACAACCTGATGCGGTATTACGAGCCTGAGGCCGGGCGGTTTGTCAGCCAAGACCCGATTGGGTTGGATGGTGGGGATAATTTATATCAGTTTGCTCCTAATATTCAAAGTTGGTTTGATATTTTAGGTTTAGCAAAAACTCCAAAAGTTAAATTGGGTTCTCTAGGTGAAGTCCGCTCTGCTTCTGTGGTGTTAAAACGTAGTTATTTAGGAAAAGGAAAAGCTACAAATAAGGGTAACCGTGATTATGCTAGGGGATTAGGCAAATGTGATGATGATGCAGGGCATATTTTAGGTAAGCTTTTAGGTGGTTCAAGAAGTAATCAAAATATGTTTCCTCAGTTAAGAAAAATTAATAGAGGGGCTTATAGAGATTTTGAAAGAAAAGTTCATAATATTATAGATAAAGATGGCAAGGCGTTATTGAAATGGAAATTTGAATATGCCAATGGTGGAACACGGCCTACTGGTATTGTTTATGAAGTATTTCAACGTGGGCAGCGTGTTTTACGTGGGAAGTTTAATAACTAAAAAGGATTGAATTATGAATGCAAGTATTGAAACCGTATTAAATAGTTTTCTGATGGAAATGTACAAATGGGAAGACAATGCTAATAAGCATATAGATGCAGGCACAGATATTCCTGATGAGATATTGAAACAAACACTAAAGGAAATATATGATAAATACCTAACAGATAAACCAAGAAAAATGGGAAAGTTAGAATGCATGACTGTTAATTACCCTCCAACATTCAATCCGAATAACGAGAAAATCATTGAAATAGAAGAAAAAGGTAGCTCTATAACTGTAAAAAGTGATGTGCTTTACGCTGGAATGGAAGCACAAAGACTTTATAAATTCAAAAAACAGGCAGGTCTCTGGAAATTAGATAATGTAAAAGAATTTGATAGTTATGATGGGAAATGGCATTCTATACATATCTAAATTAAAGTAATAAGCAAACTGTAGCCAGCATAAAATCTCTAATCCCGACGTAGGGCGTGTGCGGTATGCACGCATGCAGTTTCCACTTTTCAGACGGCCTCAAAACATTCCTTTGAGATTGGTTCTTTAATAATCCGATTACTGATCAGCATGAAGGTCGTCTGAAACACAACTTTCAGATGGCCTTTGTTGTATTGTGTTCAACCGCCGCTACGCCTACGACAAAGCCGGCAACCTGATTCAAAGCGCCGACCA
>NZ_JAGTUI010000103.1:0-1278 GCF_018224585.1 Neisseria sp. Marseille-Q1983 | reverse complement strand
GAACGTAACGGGAACGACGCACCAACCCTTCCGCCTGCAAAACCAGTATTGCGACCGTGAGACGGGGCTGCATTACAATTTACTTAGATACTATTCTCCAAATTTAGGCAGATTTATTCATCAAGATCCAATCAAATTACATGGAGGAATGAATCTTTATCAATTTGCTCCTAACATTTCTAATTGGATTGACCCTTTAGGTTTATCTAAATGTGAGGATCCATGTACAGATCCTGTTAATCCAAAAAGTTCTAAACAATTTGGACATACATTTACACAGCATGGAGCACAGAAAAAAAATAATTTAAAAGGCAGAGCTGCTTCTACACGACAAGAACAAGGCTACTGGACAAATAATAATGATGCCGCTCAATTTTTGAGCCCTTACAGAAATATAGATAAAGTTACCACTGTACCCATTCCAGATGGATTAGGTGAAGTTGTATTACCAGATGGAAGTGTCAAAAAAGCAAATTGCGCAATAATAGTACCTGACAAGAAACCTCCTAAGGGAAATTGTTTAAAAACTGCTTATCCTATATATTCAAAAAATGGTTGCTGAGAGGAAATATGAAATGGTAACGTTTAAACTTATAACTTCTCAACTTCCAGAAAAGAATATCAGAACAGAAAGTGAGATCTTGAAAGAACTTTATGAAAATATAGATTTTTATGATGATTATGATTATAAAAATTATAAAAATAATTTTATGGAGGCTTTCATGATTATAGAAAATGAGTTTTTATCTATAAAGACAAATGATTTTATTATAAATGGATATAATTTAAAGTGGGAAAATTATAAATACTATATAAATAATATATTCCCAGAAATATTTGATGTTATTAATGATTTAAAGAATAATAATTCTACAAAATTGGTATTCTATGACTCTGAAAGTCAAAGAGTGATAAATTTTCACTTGAATACAAAGAATTTCCCTGAAACTATTTACTCGAATTGCACATCATTGAAGGATAACAAAATTATAGGAAGCTCGGAAAAAATTGACAAATACTGTTTATTAAATCAGCTTACAGAAATAATTAATAACTTTTCATTTTTTGTAAAATTAAACTACCCATTAATCTACAATTCTTTCTTACTACCATATTTAACAAGCAAAGGTTTATTCAAACTACAATAATCACTGAGTCATCTAAAATAACTTTTTAGCAAGCCGTAGCCCGTATGAAACCTCCAATCCCGACGTAAGGTGTGCGCGGTACGCATACACACGGGTTCTGCTTTTCAAATGCCCCATCCCCAACAGGAGC
>NZ_JAGTUI010000102.1:0-1281 GCF_018224585.1 Neisseria sp. Marseille-Q1983 | reverse complement strand
TAGAGATAGGTGTAGCTGCCTTTGTAGGTGTACTCCTGCAATAGGCGGCCTTGATGCTGAGAAGTAATGAGGTTGTTAAAAAGCAAATTTTTCAGACGGCCTCAAAGAACGGATTGAGACCGTCTGAAAAGCGGAAACGGAACAGAAACTAACATCAGAATTTGAAGGTTTTGTGCGGGGCTTGGGCTTACTTTGAATGTGCAGGCTGCTTTTGAACCGTTTTGGGGCTTTGAAAGCAGCTTGCACTTTTTCAGGTAGCCCGAAGGGGGGACGCTCACCCCACGTCGGGACTGAAGGTTTTGTTCGGGCTACGGCTTGCTTATCACACTTTATTTCCTTTTTAATTTATTACTAATCTCTCTTACTACATTAGAAGGACCACTTAATGTTACTCCTATGTATGTTTCAATTTCGACAGTTAAATTTAAATTATTTACTTCGTATCTTGCCAAATAGTAATCCTGAGAACCTACTAATGCTGAAGATTCATCCTTTTTAACCGCACCTATCTCTTGCAAAGTTAAAAATAATGATTTAATAAGTTTTTCATCATATTCATTGCCAATAACAATAGACTCATTGATCATAATCCTAAATCCTTCCCGCCTGTTCGTGATGCAGACTCAATAATATCATCCCAAGATTTTCCTTTTTTACGCAACCAATCTATAGATGGACCTAGTTTATCACCATATTTTTCTACATTTCTAGCATATATTTCTTTTAATTTATCAGGTGGGGTTAAGTTTTTATACTTTACTCCTAGCTCACGTCTTTTCGAATGCAACGTTCGTGCAATAATTTCCTTATCGATACCCTTACGAGCCATTTTTTCTCCTAACGCCTTCAAACCATTCACTTCTTTAATATATGCTTGGCGTAATGGATGTACATGAGAAGTATTTTTTACACATTTGCCACATTTTAGCTTTGAAGCAACTTTTGATATTACTTTAGAAACAACCCCAACAACTATGGGAATTACACGAACCAGAAATCCCCATAACCCTAACGGATCAACCCACTCCTGCGCATTCGGAGCAAACCAATAAAGATTCTCCCCACCCAGCAACCCAATCGGGTCCTGATTCACAAACCGCCCCGCCTCAGGTTCGTAATAACGCATCAGGTTGTAATGCAGCCCGGTCTCTTCGTCGAAGTATTGGTTCTGCAATCTGAACGGCTGGTGCGCATCCTTGTAAACCCGCTCATCCTTTTTCAGACGGCCCCAGGCGGTGTATTCGCCGTACCATAAGAGATTGCCGCAGATGTCGGTCATCT
>NZ_JAGTUI010000101.1:0-1319 GCF_018224585.1 Neisseria sp. Marseille-Q1983 | reverse complement strand
AGCCTGATACTGGACGTTTCATCAATCAGGATCCGATTGGGTTGGTAGGTGGGGACAATCTTTATTCGTTTGCTAACAACGCTACTAGTTGGACAGATTGTTTGGGGTTGTTGCCAGAGTTTGGTATTGCGGGTTATAAAGATCCTCGACATAAGAATGATAAATTATCAGCGCATGAGTTATTACAAAATGCGTGGCTCAGGCAAAATAATAAGGTTCCTAGTAGAAATAGTGGTATTGCCAAATGTAATCCAGCTATGGCTTTACATGAGCAGGATGTACATAAACATATCTCTCGGTTGCAACGAAATGCTAATTTATTTGATCCTAAAAAATTGAAAGCACAATCGGCAATGGATAACATTGAGTTAAATACAAATTTAACTAGATATGGAATCTATATAGGCTTGTTAAGAAGAGAATGGGAAAAATCATCTGCTCGTGCCTATGCAACCAAACTCGCTTCAAATTTAAGAGCTTCAGCGATAAATTTTGCTAGAAAAAACAACTTATAAGTTTAATACAAATAAGGAATTAAAAATGACTAAAGCTATTCAAGAAAAAGTTATTTTGAACGAGATTAAGGAAATTAGCCTTAATCGAATAGGAGGAAATATTCCTAAATATTTTGATGATAAACAAGATTGTATTTCAGAAATGATGTTTTATGGATGTTTTGAACATCCATTAAAAACTAATTTTGTCTTATCTATTTTCTTGCCTAAAAATCATGATATTATGCTTGATAATAATATTTATCCTAATTGTGCAATAAAAGTTTTTACTCATCCAAAATCTGAGGAAAGTAAAATTACTTCATTTACAAATATGGACTTAAATAGAATTTATTTTGAACCGTATAGGAAAGCAAATAGTGATGATTTATCAGGTTTAGTAACAGTAGGAGGAGAATTGCAACTGATTCAAGAAGAAGAATATTTTTATAAAAATTTAGAAGAAAACGGATATTTGTACTTGATGAGTATAGATGAAGATTATTACCCGGATAATCTTCTTAATGGTAATTACCCTTTTGATTATGGGGCATTGTATATGTATTACAAAGATAATAAAGATAATATTGATGTAATAGCTGGATTTTGGCAACATTCTTAATTCATCAATAATACTTCTTTCATTAGCAAAAGCCGTAGCCTATATAGTTCCCAAAAACCCACAGATAGGGAGCGAGCAAGCTGTAGCCCGCACAAAACCTTCAGTCCTGATGTAGGGTGTGTGCGGTACGCACGCACGCGGTTTCTATTTTTCAGACGACCTCAAAACCTTCTTTGAGGTCGTCTGAAACATTTGTTCTTTAA
>NZ_JAGTUI010000100.1:0-1365 GCF_018224585.1 Neisseria sp. Marseille-Q1983 | reverse complement strand
GCGCTATTACGAGCCTGATACTGGACGTTTCATCAATCAGGATCCGATTGGGTTGTGGGGGGGCGAGAATCTTTATTGGTTTGCGCCTAATGCGCAAACGTGGATTGATATTTTAGGGTTGAATAGATTCACCCGTACTACATGGCAAGCTCCATCTAAAGGAACAGGTCAAACGTATACGGTATTTCAACAGGCAATAGATTGGGATATGGTTGATAATAAAGGGAGGACAAATTTACAACGTGCATCTAAAGGGTTAGCTCCTTTGGGGGCTGATGGTAAATCTATCAATCTACATCACTCAAAACAAGATGCTAGGGGTGCTTTGTTTGAATTGACGAAAACAACGCATAGTAAATATGATAGAACAAATGCCTTGCATCCTTATAAAGTTGATGGAAGCGGTAAGCATCCATATTTCCCAGTAGATAGAAATGCGTTTGATAAGGATAGAAAGCAATATTGGAAAGATAGGGCGAAAGCAGAAAAAAGACGCAGAAGAAAAGCTGGAAAATGTTAAGGTCAATTTACTTATATTTATATCAAAGAGGTTTGTTATGTTAGATACTAATTTTAAAGAATATCTTGATGATGAATTTGGTAGGATATTGCCAGAAAATCAAAATAAATATCGTGAATTATTCAAAAGATTAGGGTTTGGAAAAATAAATCATGACTTTGTTGAATTTTGGTCAACATATAGTGATGAAATTTATGGAAGAATTGGATATTTGGTTGATTTGGCAATGGACTTAGAGGATTTTTCAAGTAGCCAAACAGAAATTTTGAGAAAAAATATTGGATTACCTGATAATTATTTTTCATTATTAAATAATGAGTTAGATGATTATATCTTATATGATAAAAATACCGACGAGGTTTTTTTTGTAGAGGCTCCTAATATTCAAAAGTTCATAGAAAATAAACAATTCAGCAAACATTGGAATAGCTTTGAATATTTTATTAAAGATTATCTAAATTATAATGCTTAATATGTTTAATTTTTAAGCGGTTAGCAAGCTGTAGCCAATGAAACCTCCAATTCCGATGTAGAGTGTGAACGGTACGTACGCACGCGGTTTCTGTTTTTCAGACGACCTCACTATCTTCTTTGAGGTCGTCTGAATCATTTGTTCTTTAACAATCTCATTAGTAGTTAACATAGAGGCCGTCTGAAAACCAACTTTCAGACGACCTTACAGATTCCTGAGGGTGCAGTCTTCAAAGATGTAGATGGTAAAAAATACTCTTTAAGGAATGCACATATGGGACATAATCCTGAAGATGCTGTTTCTTATTGGAATCGTTGCGGTCGTTATCATGGAGCCAAGTCTCAGGCAGTACGGAAATGGATGCTTGATCCCA